>JBAWCX010000263.1:0-13044 GCA_049590495.1 Binatus sp. (SeqCode) | reverse complement strand
GGCCTATCAAAGCCGCCATCGCGCCCTGCCCCGGCGGCACCGCTTCCTGCATCAGCCGTCCACGCTCGCGCACCGCGCGCACCGCGTCAGCAAACTCAATCGCGCCCGCTGCGACCAGCGCGCTGTATTCGCCCAGACTGTGGCCCGCCGCGATTTCCGGCTCGCCGCCGATTTCTTTGCGATAGACGCGGAGCGCCGCTATCGAGGCGGTCACGATCGCCGGTTGAGTATTGGCAGTCAGCCGCAACTCGTCTTCCGGGCCTTCGAAGCAGAGCCTGGACAGCGGAGACCCAAGCGCCTCGTCGGCTTCCTTGAACGTCTCGCGCGCGACGGGGAAGTTATTCGCAAGTTCCATCCCCATCCCGACTCGCTGCGATCCCTGTCCCGGAAAAAGAAACGCCAGCTTCATCTATTGCCGGCGCCTCACGAATCGCTCTTCGGACGATCTGGCGAATGCGCACTCGCGTCCGGCTCGTCTTTGGTGTGCAACTCGCCTGACTTGTGCGATTTGTCGACGCCGGGCGTCGTGCCGTTGGTCGACGCCGGGGCTGCGTCTGCCGACTCGTCCCGCGCTTCCTTCTTAGGAGCGCCGCTGCTCTGCGCTCGGGAGTGGGTGGATTCGTAGTTGGCGCGCGCAATCTTGGCTGCGTCGGGATGAAGGTCCGCGCCGTGCTCCGGCGACGGCTCGCGCAACGGCCCCGTGCCGCTCGGCGGCGCGGGATGCGAGTCGTCGCGACGGGGAGCATCGCCTTCCTTATCGCGGCGATGCAACCGCCCGCGCATTTTGCCGAACAACGCGCGGATGCCCTTGCCGGCTGGAGGCTTGATCGGTCCGACCGGCTGAATCTTGGCGAGAATCTCCAGAATTTCGGCGTTCACATGATGTACGAGTTGTTCGTTCGCCGCGGCTCGAATCGCATTGCGAATCGCCTTGGGGTTCGACGAACCATGCGCGATGATGGAGACGCCGCTGACGCCGAGCAGCGGTGCCCCGCCGTATTCCGACGGATCGAGCCGCTCGCGCATCGCGGTGAGATTCTTTCTCACCAGCAGATACGCCAGCCGTGTGCGCCAGCTTCCGCCGAATACTCCGCGCAGGCTGCCGAGCAGGAACGACGAGAATCCCTCCATCGTCTTGAGCGCCACGTTGCCCGTGAATCCGTCGGTGACCACGATATCAGCCTTGGCGCGGTTGATGTCGCGTCCCTCGACGTACCCGATGTAGTGCACGTAGGTCGGCATCTGCTCGAGCATCGCAGCCGCGGCGCGCGTGATGTCGGTGCCCTTCGAGCTCTCCTCGCCGTTGGACAGAATCCCGACGCGCGGCCGCGAGACGTTGCGCACGTGCCGCCAGTACACGCTGCCCATCACGGCGAATTGCACGAGGTTGATTGGCTTCACGTCGGTATTCGCGCCCGCGTCGATCAGCAGGCTGAAGCCCTCGCTGGTCGGCACCAACGACGCGATCGCCGGCCGATCGACGTACGTGAGATTACCCAGGATCATCATCGACGCCGTCATCACGGCGCCCGAATTCCCGGCGCTGACGAACGCGCTGACCTCACCCCGCTTGACGAGATCGAGTCCGACGTGAATCGACGAGCGCGGCTTGGACAGCACCGATTCGAGCGGCGAGTCGTCCATCAGAACGACTTCGGGCGCATGCTCGATACGGATTGGCAGGTTGGCGGCGTCGTGGTCGGCGAGCTCGTGCGCAAGGATCTCGCCGTCACCCACCATCACGACTTCGATGCCGAAGTCGCGGGCTGCGTTGACGGCGCCTTCAACGGTCGCCTTGGGAGCGAGATCGCCCCCCATCGCGTCGAGCGCGATTTTCACGTGCGTGCCTCGCCGCGCCTATTCCTTTATCTCGGCGAGCTGGCGGCCGCGGTAGGATCCGCAATGGCGGCAGATGCGATGCGGCATCACGGGCTCGCCGCACGACGCGCAAGTGCCGGGGTTGACGGCGCGGAGCGCATCATGTGCGCGGCGCATGTTCTTTTTCGAGTGCGAAGTACGGCGTTTGGGTGCTTGCATGACGAATTACTTCCTAATGTTGAGGTTGAGCTTATCAGGTGCGCGGCAGTTTAAGCGACCTTAAAGCTTCGAGGCGCGGATCGAAGCTCTCCACGCGGCAATCACACGTGCTGCGATTCAGATTCACGCCGCAATGCGGACACAGACCGCGGCAATCTTCCTGGCAAAGCGGACGCGTCGGCAACGCGAGCAGGACCTGCTCGCGAATCAGCGGGCTCAAGTCCACCTCGTCGCCCTCGTACAGCGAAAATTCCAAATCCTCCGCGCGAAGATTGTCCTCGTCGTATCCGATCGACTTGGGCGACAGCACGAAACGGAACGGACGATCGCCTGCCGCATCGAAATCCTCGGCGCATCGCGCGCAGACCGCGCCGGTCCGCGTCTTCAGCTTGCCCGCGAAGAACAGCTCAGTCCCGGCGCGATAGAACGACACCGACACCTCGACCGGTCCTTCCAGTCGATATTCGCGGATCGGCCCCTGCCCCAGGATACGGTTAATTTCCTGCTCCGGCTCGGCAAACGCCATCTCTTTGGCGTCCGCCGTTATGTCCTCGATTCGAATTTTCACTTTTCACGAAGCGCCTTGAACGGAATAGTGGAACGGGAATTATTGCATTTCGAGCGTAATGTTCAAACACGCTTGGCGCAATCGTCATTTCACTGTAGCGTCGGACAGACTTTTATCCAGAGGGTACAATTGCGATGACAAGCGACCGTTTCACTTTTCCCGCCAACTTTCTCTGGGGCACCGCCACCGCCGCCCATCAGGTCGAGGGCAACAACCTCAACTGCGACTACTGGGTGCTCGAGCACACGCCCGGCTCGCCGTTCGTCGAGCCGTCAGGCGACGCGTGCGACCAGTACCATCACTACGCCGACGACATCGCGATGCTCGCGCGGCTCGGCTTCAACGCCTACCGCTTTTCCATCGAATGGGCCCGTATCGAGCCAGCGCCCGGCGAGTTCTCGCGCGCCGAGCTCGACCATTACCGCCGCGTGCTCGCTTGCTGTCACGAGCACAAGATTACCCCGATTGTGACCTTTCATCATTTCACTTCGCCACAATGGGTTGCCGGTGATGGCGGATGGGAAGACAGGAAGACCGCCGAGCTGTTCGCGCGCTACTGCGAGCGCGCCGCCGCGCACCTCGGCGACCTGATCGGCGTCGCGTGCACCATCAACGAGGCCAACCTCGGCGCCTACCAGTATCTGCTCGGTTCGCTGCCGTTGAAACTCAACCCGGCGCACCTCCCGTGGCTGACCGACGCGGCACGGCGCATCGGCGCCGATCCGAATCGCTTCGCACCGTACCTGATGTGCGATCAGATGAAGGCGCGCGACACGATGCTCGAGGCGCATCGGCTCGCCGCGGCCGCGCTCAAATCGTCGCGCGGCAAATATCCGGTCGGCATCTCCCTCGCGCTCGGCGACCTCCAGGCCGTGCCAGGCGGCGAGGCTCGCCGCGATCGTATCAAGGCCCAGTGCCAGGACATTTTCTATGAAGCGGCGCGCGGCGACGATTTTATCGGCATCCAGACCTACACCCGCAATCGCATCGGCGCCGACCGCACGCTGCCTCCGGAGGCCGGCGTCGAGACCACCATGATGCACTACGAATTTTGGCCCGAAGCGCTCGAAGCGAATATCCGCCAGGCTAGCGCAGTCGCCAAAGTGCCGGTCATCGTCACCGAAAGTGGCATCGGCACCGACCAGGACGATCGCCGTATCGAGTACGTTCGCCGCGCGTTGAACGGCGTCGCGCGATGCATCCGCGACGGCATCGACGTCCGCGGCTACTGCTACTGGTCACTGCTGGATAACTTCGAATGGAACTCCGGCTATCGTCCAACCTTCGGCCTGGTAGCCGTCGATCGCGCGACTCAAGCGCGGACGCTCAAGCCGAGCGCCCATTGGCTCGGCAACATAGCCCGCGCCAACGCGATAGACCTCGCGGCCGACTGATCGCCGTCACGCGCCTGGGCCGCTGGATTCCTCGAACAGGCTGCGCTGAATCATCGGAAACAAATCGCGCTCTTCGCCATCGATCACATCGTCGAGGCACACCGCGAACGCCGTCAGCGCGGTTCCCGCCCTGATGACCTCCTCATCCGAACCAGTGATGAAGGACGCCGCGTCGACAGTTTTCGCCAAGTCGCACAGCCGCACGCGCTGTTCGCGGGCGCGCAATATCAGGTCGGGCGGGAAATTCTCGCGCGACTCCGCCCAAGGGAGAAGGATATCCTGTTGGCTGGTGAGGTGATGCACGATCACGGGCTTGATCGAGTTCCACGCTTCGGCCGCTTCCGCCCGCAGTATAGTATCCGCCGGCTGGCGCGCGACAACGGCGCCGGCGACCGCCGCGTTGAGCAGGCTTTCGCACAATTTTGAATCTTCGCGGCTCAACCGCGCGAGCGTCGCTTCGACCCGCCCCGTGTTTGCGTCGTTCTCAAGTGGTTGATTCGATTTGTTGGCTAGCATCGCCATCACCTCATCCTGCCAACCAAAGTGCATCGAGCGTGCCACCGAAAAGCACAGGATAGACGCAAGCCGCTCTCGCACAATGAGCACGCATTCTCGCAACGCGAAGCGGTCCTCGCGAATTGAAACGAAATTCCTCGAAATTCGTCGATTTGTTAGGGGTGTCGCGCAGGACTATAATCCCCTTCATATGAGTCGCATCGTAAATGCCTTGGTGGCCTTCGGGCTGGCCGTGGCGCTGGCGGGATTGGCCTCTTGCGAGCCCGTGCAGAATCCTTATGGTGCGGCCAAAGCTCCGCCGCTCGGGAGCTCTAGCAGCTTCGATTCCAACTCCAGCATGCCGCCGCCCTCGGCATCCGGTACTGTTTCCGGCGGCACGATCGATTCGCCCCAAAGCCAAGGTCTCTCCGACTATCTCAAGCATCACTCGCTGCCGCTGGTCGGCGCACAAGTCGTCACCAGTGCGAGCGGCGGCAAGCAGGTTATCCTGTTCGGTTTCGTCGGCACCGATTTCGGCAAGGTTGACGCCGAACAGAAGGCTCGCCACTACCTGAAAGATTCGACGCTGGTGGTCGACAATCGCATCAAGATCAGCCCCGAGCTGGCCGGCAGCACGGGCAGGTCCGGCTCCACTGTCAATGGAGTCCCGTCCGGCAACGCGATGCCGTCCGGCGGCTCCGATCCATATGCCACATCGGGCTCGATCCAGGATTATCAGAACAACGAACCGCCGGGCGCGCAGGCATATCAGGCGCAGGGACAGTACCAGCAATACCAGCAGTATCAGCAGCTCAACAGCGCTCCGCCCAGCATGCTGACTACTATCCTCCCGATGCTGCTCGGCGGCGGTATGACGATGGGCAGTGGCGGTTTCGGCAGCGCTATGGGTGGCGGTTTCGGTGGAGGTTATGGTGGAGGAGGTTTCGGCGGATTCGGCTCCGGCGCCGCACCGGGCTACGGCGGTGGCTACGGCTATCCAAGTTATCCGCCACCGAATTCAGGATTTGGCGCGTCAGGAGTTCCTTACTGATTCGGCCGCGCCTTCGATCCGTACCGCTACCTCGCCAGCTTAAACCGCTCGCCTAAAAATACCTGGCGCACGGCGTCGCTCGCGACGATGTCGCGCGGTTTGCCTTCGAACAAAATCTTTCCCGAGTGAATGATGTAGGCGCGATCGATGATCGACAGCGTCGCGTGCACGTTGTGATCCGACATCAGCACCCCGATGCCGCGCTCTTTCAGATACGACACGACGCGCTGAATCTCGACGACGGTAATCGGATCGATTCCCGCGAACGGCTCGTCGAGGCATAGGTAAACTGGATCGAGCACCAGCGCCCGCGTGATTTCCACGCGGCGCCGCTCGCCACCCGACAGCACGCCAGCCTTGGACTTCGCCAGCTTCGCAATTCCGAGCTCGTCGAGCAGTGTCTGCAGGCGCGCGTACCGCTCCTCTTCGTTGAGCGGCAACGTTTCCAGAACCGCCAGCAGATTTTGCTCGACAGTCAGCTTGCGAAAGACGCTCGGCTCCTGCGGCAGATAGGATATGCCGCGGCGCGCGCGCTGGTAGAGCGGCAGGGTCGTGATGTCCTCGCCGCTGAACATGATCCGCCCCTTGTCGGGCTTGAGCAGTCCCACCAGCATGTAGAAGGTGGTCGTCTTGCCCGCGCCGTTCGGCCCCAGAAATCCCACCACCTCGCCCGGCTTGACGACGACGTTGACGTTGTCGACCACCGCGCGGCCGCCATAAACCTTGACCAGGCCTTCGCCGCGCAGCGCCAGCGTTTCGGCTTTGTCAGCGTCGCTGATCTCGCCCGATTTGATGCTTTCGACTCTCGCCATTAAAAATCCGCTCAGGTGGTTGTCCTAGAACTTATCGGCTTTGCCCCGGATATGGTAGATTGCGGCGCCATGGCTGACGGGGTCCGAAAAATCTATCTGTGCGGTCCAATCATGGATGCGGAGTCCGAGCACTCGGCCAAGGACTGGCGCACGCGCGCCAAGGAACGGCTGGCGGGAAGATTCATCCTGCTCGATCCGCTGCGGCGCAACTTCCGCGATCGCGAGATCGATTCCGCCAATGAAATCGTCGAGTTCGATCTCCAGGACGTTCGCGACGCCGACCTGCTGCTGGTCAACTACTGCAAGCCTTCGCTCGGCACGGCGATGGAAGTCTTTTACGCGGGCCACGATCTCGGCAAGTTCGTGATCGCATTCAGCCCGTTCAGCTTTGCGGAATGCTCGCCGTGGATGGTCCGCTTTTGCACCAAGATACTGCCCGATCTCGAGTCCGCGATTACCTACATCGATCGCCATTTCCCGTGAGAGGAGTGTTCCGATGGTCAAAGGATTGTGTTTCGCCAGCGGCGTCATCTTCGGAGCCCTGTTGGCATGCGCCGCCTGCTCTCAAGCCCCCGCCTACAGCGGCGGTCCCTACACCGTGTCGCCCGAGCCCCCCGGCTACTATGGTCCTCCTCCCGGACCTCCGCCGGGCAGCCATCCTGAAATCTCACAAGCTATGAACGAACTACAGCATGCCCGCTACGTACTACAGGCCAAGGCCGCGAGTGACTATCACGGTCATAAGGCCAACGCGATTGGATATATCAACGACGCGATCGGTGAATTGCAAACATGCATGTCGATGCCGTAGCCGTGAGCTAACTGACTAATCAAGCAACCCAATCAGCAGCGTTACGGCGAGGTCCGCGTTGCCAAGGGCCGAACGATTCCAGAGGACGCCGCCCGCAGGCATCATCAAGCCCTCGCCGGGCTCGAGGATGACGCGAATCCGCGCCGACTCCGCGCCAAGAGCGATCGCCAGGTTCTTGTCGTCAAGGTTAATACAAGCGAGCAGCGTCCCGACGCCGCTGCTGAACCGCATCGGCCGACTCGGTATCAGCGCTCTATCGCGCTGACCGTCAGAACCCACCACCTCCATCACCGCATTAGCGGGCAGGATCCAGTTCTTGTATTCGAAATACTCGGCAATCTCGCGAGCATAGCCTTCAAACCCCTTTGTTATATGGTCTGATTCAGCCAGACTCCACCATCGCTTCAACAAATGCCCGGGTATAGCGAGCACCGACACGTCGCCGTCGTCGGCGCACATCGCCGCCAGCTCATCCGCGCTCGCAGCTCGCCATGCGGTGGAGTCGAACATCTGCACGCGCTCGGCCAGTGTCAGCCGGCTCTGGTATCGCGCCGCGTGGCAGATTTTCACCGAATCTCTTCAGGAGCAGGAGTCAGGCAACGGATTTGGCAGCGCCCATCGGTTGTTGCATCTTCGCGACCAGCACGTCGACTAGTACCTTGCGGTTCAAGCGGCAGAACATCGTCTCGGTCGAGTCGAACGAGCCATTTTCAAAATACTTATTCACCGGCGCGCCACCGCCACACAAACTATAATACTCACATGTCTCGCGGCACTTACTCAGTCCGCGCGCGATGTCACTACTCATACGCTGAAACTTCTCGCTATTGATCGCGGACGCGAGAGTATCAGTATTCACATTGCCTATAGCGAAATCACCGTAGTGACTACTCTTGAGACCGAGCAGTTCCGGCGAATATGAAGTGAAATTGCCTTCGCAGTCGATACTCAATATCGCGCATGGCGCATTTTCCTGCGTCGGCGGAAAGTCGTTGCCGTCGCGGTTGGCGCCAAGAATCATCGGGACCATCGAGTCGAACTCACGCACGCTCACGATTGATTCGTCGCGCGCTACCAGATCGAAAAATCTTCCGATGAAACGCCGGAATCGGCTCTCGACGCTCGCGGCACCCAGCGTCGACGCGGCATGCGGTCCTTCGATCTCCTCGATATTGAACGCGATCTCACGAATCTCGTTCTCGACGTAGAAATCATACAGCTCGTCGGCGTAATCGAGCGACTCGCCCGTGAGCACGGAGATCACATGGAACGGCACGCCGTTGCTCTGCAGTTTTCGGATGCCTGCCATGACACGATGCTGAGTCGCACCGCCCTTGCGCGTTTTTCGATTGCGATCGTGGAGAAACGCCGGCCCGTCGACGCTGACGCCGACGTTGACGTGATGCTCTTTAAAGAAATCGCACCAGCCGTCGTCGATCAGGACACCATTGGTCTGAAACGAATGGCCAACCTGCAGGCGCTCGGGATTGTGAGCGGCGGCAATTTCAATCGCGCGTTGGTAGTAGGAGATCGGCACGACCATCGGTTCGCCCGCGTGCCATACGACGGTGAAGCCATTCTCGACGATCCCGCTGGAAAAGACGAATTGAAAGACGCGATTCAGCGTGGCGTCGGACATCCGGCGCTTCGAGTCGCGATCGGGAAGATAACAATACGAGCAGTCGAGATTGCAGAACGGAGTCGGCTGCAGGACCAGTAGCTCGAGCGGACCGGCGATTCGCCATCTATTGCCCGCAGCCATCTTGATGTTACTCGATGCCGCGCGACGCTCGCCGGACTGCGAGGTCCCGCCGGGTTACGCCGATTTTACCAATTGCGCCAGTTGCGCCAGTTGTGCCAGTTCGGCCAGCCCCATCCGCGCCATCCGCCGTTGCGCCAATTGCGCCACCACGCCAGCTGCACGTTCGAATCGCCTCGCTGTTGCAGATTCGCGTTCGCGTCCTCGGCCTGTGGGCGCACTTTCTCGACGCGCTTCTGGAGAGTATCCGCGGGATTGTTGTCCGCGACGTTGGCGTCTGCGGGAATCGCACTGAGTATTGTCGTCGCGAGCACGATAGTGCTGGCACCCGTACTGACGAGCGTGCGAAGGCGTTCCTTAAACTTGTTGCGGATGGCGGGCTTGTCGGATTCCACGGTTCCTCCTGTAGAGAACTCAATCCCGGTTGTGTCGGCTTATCGTCGAAATCCTTGTCAGTGTTCCGATCTAGCGATTCCCGAAGTCCCATGTCAACCGAGCGCAATTACCTAACTTAGATTACGCGCGCGACTCCCGGCCGGTTACGGTTGACATCGACAATTTTCCTTCAGTAGGATTTCTGTGTAGTTTGACTAAAGCTTTTTCGGCTTCTACCTACCTAACTTCAGGAGGTCCCACAGCATGAGGTTCCGGCCGACACTTTCTGCGGCAGTCCTGGGCGCTGGTCTTCTCGGCGCAAGTCTCTTCCTGATGGCCGCTGACGCTTCGCATCCACCCGAGCCGGCCAATCCCGAGTACCAGCAATGGTCTCACTTCAAGCCCGGCACCTACGTCACCCTCGAACGAGAAGTATTTGAACATGGCGAGAACCGTGTTGGCGTCGTGGAAGCGATGGCGCATCCGCCGCACGCCGCAGTCATGCGCATCAACACCAAGCTGGTCGATCTCAACCCGGACAAGGCCGTCCTCGAGGAGACCAGGATCGATCTCGGCGAAGGCAGCGAGACCGAGATGCCGGCTGACAAGGTGACGCTCTTCGCCAATGGTGAAATCAGCAACGCGAAAGAATCGCTGTGGGAGAAGCCCCCGAAGCAGGAAACCGTCAAGGAGACTGAAGGCGACGAGGACCTGACTGTAATGGGCAACAAGATCAAGACTCATTGGGTCGAGACGTCGGTTAAGACCGGCCCGGAGCTGTCCTGGTCCAAAGACTGGCTGTCGGATGACGTCCCAGGCGGCTTGGTCAAGGAAGACACCAAGAAAACCTGGAATGGAAAGCTGCTGGTCGAATCCAAAAGCAAGGTGATTGACTACAAATTGGGGAGCTGATCGTTTACTCGCGCGAATCGATCCGCAAATTGAGCCGGCGATGACAAAATCATCACCGGCTTTTCTCTTGCCACTTTTCCGCGACCCCGTGGGGTGATAGTCCCTTAGGTCGTGGCCGACGAAAACGAATATGACAGCGAGCGCTTTCCCGGAAATTTCTACCAGGGGATGATCCTCAAGCTCGACCGCGGACGCGGCCGCGGCATGGTGCGCTCGCATAGCGGCAAGGAGATCCCCTTCGAATTTCCATTCGTAACCGTCCTCGGGGCGGAGATTGGCGGCACGATGCCCGGCATCGAGCTGATTCGCGAAGGCGACATCGTCGGCTTCGACGTCGGATGGACCTCCAGGGGATTGCGCGTGACAACGATCCACCCGCGCACCGCTTCCGCCTGAGGAGAAGAACCTAACCCCTAACCCCTTCCCGCGCGGGAAGGGGAACCGGATTTATAAGTTACTGGGTGCAGGGGTCACCCCTGCCCAGGGAAGCGTGAAACCCAGGAGGGGTTTCACATTCAACTAGTTCCTCTCCCCTCAGCGTTTGCGTTGGTACATCCGCCATGTCCTGACGCCTAGCGGGTGCAGCTCGCCCAGGATTTCGTAGCCCCTGGAGCTGTAGAACGCGACGTTGGCCTCGGTCATCGTCTCGAGGTAGACGCCGGCTATTTCGGGACGCACCTTCGCCTCGAGTGCGAGCCTGTCCACCAGCGCCTTGCCGTAGCCCTTGCCCTGAAACGGCGGATCGCAGCCGAGCACCTGCAGGTACAGATGAGGCTCCTTGGGATGGTTGTCGGCCAGTACGCTGACCAGGTTCAGCCCTCGCCACAGCCCGCCCAATCCGAGCGCGCGAATCATCCGCGGCATCTGTCCAAGCCCGGTGGTGATCATCCCGAGCACGCCCGGATGCCCGATTCCTTCGGTCATCGCGGCCGCCACGACGCGGCCGTTGTCATCGATCACGCCGAACACCGGCTGTCCTGAACGACGCTCTATCGCGAGCATCCCGCGGAACACGTCCGCCAGGTGCGTGGCGCGCGCGACCGGGTCGATGATATCCGGGATTATCGCCTTGAAGGTCGGATCGTTGATGAACGCGCGGCCGAGCGAGTCCGCGGCCTGGTCGTGCTGTTCGGGGTAGAGGGCGGTGACGTACGGTTTTCCATTTTCAGGCATTTTCTCTTGATACCTCAGTTCACTCTGATCTCGTGAGCACGCGCGAGACTGCGTCGTGCCATCCGGCGAGTAACCGTTCGCGCTCATCGGTCTGCATTTTCGGTTTGAACACCTCCGCTCCCTTGACGAGCGCGTGTAAATCGTCCGGTGATTTCCAAATTCCTACAGCCAATCCCGCGAGCATCGCCGCGCCCATCGCAGTCGTCTCCGCGATTTTCGCGCGCCTAACCGGCTTGCCAAGGATATCCGCCTGGAACTGCATCAGGTAGCGGTTCGCGGTGGCGCCACCGTCGGCGCGCAGCTCGCTCATCGGATGGCCGGTGTCGGAGGCCATCGCAATTATTACGTCGCGCACCTGGTAGGCGATACTGTCGAGCGTCGCGCGGACAATATCGGCGCGGGTAGTGCCGCGCGTGATTCCCACGATCGCGCCGCGCGCGTTCGCGTCCCAATGCGGCGCGCCGAGTCCAACGAAGGCCGGCACCAGGTAAGGCTGCGTCCGATCTTTATTCTTCGCAAGACTGGCGCGCGCCTCCGCTTCCGTATCGGCCGCCGTGCGCACCAACTTCAGGCCGTCGCGAAGCCATTGCACGGCCGCGCCCGCGATAAACACCGAGCCTTCGAGAGCATAGGCGGGCTCGCCGGCGGGACCGAGCCCCGCGGTCGTCAGCAGACGATTCATCGACGGCACCATCTTGTCGCCGGTGTTCATCAGCAGGAACGCGCCCGTCCCGTACGTGGCCTTCGAGTCGCCCGCCGCGACCGCGCCCTGCCCGTACAGCGCGGATTGCTGATCGCCGATAACAGCCGCGATCGGAATCGCGTGCGATGCGATTGTGCCCGGCGCCGTCTCGGCCAGCGGGCCGCGCGAACTGACGGCTCGCGGCAGCATCTCGCGCGGAACGCCGAGCACTGCGAGCATCTCGTCGTCCCAATCGAAGCGCGCGAGGTTGAACATCATGGTTCGCGACGCGTTGGTGTAATCGGTCACGAACTCCGCGCCGCGTGACAATTTATGCACCAGCCAGGTGTCGATCGTGCCGAAGCACAGCTCGCCGCGCGCGCCGCGCTCGCGCAATTGCGGTTTCTCGTCGAGCAGCCACTTGAGCTTGGTGCCCGAAAAGTAAGGATCGATGAGCAATCCGGTGCGGCGCGCGACTTCGGGCTCGCGCTCGCGCAACGCATCGCAGATAGCGGCGCTGCGGCGGCATTGCCATACGATCGCGCGATAGACAGGACGACCGCTGCGCCGCTCCCACACCACGAACGTCTCGCGCTGGTTGGTAATCCCGATTCCCGCGATCGTGGACGCCGAAACCTTCGCGGCAGCGATCGCTTTCTTCGAGAGCGTGACGACCGAGCGGTAAATCTCCTCCGGATCATGCTCGACCCATCCGGGCTTCGGATAGAACTGCCGTATCTCGGCATACGCGCGCCCGCGAATCCGCCCGCGCACATCGACGACGAAAACAGTAGTGCCTGTGGTTCCCTGGTCGATGGCAAGTATCATCTGGGGCATCGCCAAAACTCTCCAGCCGCCGATATTTACACGTTTTTGTGAGAAGTCGAGGGACCCCGGATCTTGAATTCACTTGATTGAATGTGAAACCCGCGATGGGTTTCACGCTTCCTTCGGCAGGGGTGACCCCTGCACCCA
>JBAWCX010000262.1:0-4128 GCA_049590495.1 Binatus sp. (SeqCode) | reverse complement strand
GCGCTCGCGCCGATGGATAGCCAATGGCGCGACGGCACGCTCGCGTTCGTGCATGCGTGCGGCTCGCCGGATCCGACGCGATCGCATTTCGACGCGCAGGATTTCATGGAGAGCGGCACGCCGGGCGTCAAGTCGACGCAGGATGGATGGTTGAATCGCACGCTCGCCGTGATTCCGGGGACGCATGGCCCCACTGAGGCGTTGAGTCTCGGTCCGACGGTGCCGCGGATTCTGAGTGGCAAGGTGCCGGTCGCGAATATTGCGCTCGGGCGCGCTGCGGAGCGGCCGATGCCGATGGACCGGCCGGTGATCGAAGCGGCGTTCGACAAAATGTACGTCGGCGACGACTCGATCAGCCGCGCGTATCGCGATGGACGCCAGGCGCGCATGCGCCTGATCAGCGAGCTGACGCAGGACATGACGGAGGCCAACGCCGGCGCGCCGTCGCCGCAGGGATTTTCCGACGACACGGACCGGCTCGCGCGCCTTATCGGGCGCGATCCCACGATTCGCGTCGCGTTCATGGCACTCGGCGGCTGGGATACTCACGTTAACCAAGGCGCCGCCAACGGCCAGCTCGCGGGACATCTGAAACCGCTCGGCGAGGGGCTGGCCAGCCTCGCGAAGTCGCTGGGGCCGAACTACCAGGACACCGTCATCCTGGTGATTTCGGAATTCGGCCGCACGATGCATGAGAACGGCAACGGCGGCACCGATCACGGGCATGGCAACGTGATGTGGGTGATGGGCGGGCCGGTGAAGGGCGGCAAGGTTTATGGAAGGTGGCCGGGGCTGTCGACGGCGAGCCTGTACCAGGAGCGCGATCTCGCGGTGACGACCGACTTCCGCGAGCCAATCGCGGCGATGCTGCGCTCGCACATGCAGTTCTCGGATGCACAGATCAATCGAGTATTCCCCGGCCGTCCACGCTCCAGCGGCAACGTCGATAGCTTGATCAAAGTGTGACAAGGCGCGCCGGATTTCGCCGCGACCCGCGAGATTTAATCCCAAGTTTTTTTAAACTTAACGCGCGCCTGCTCGTGCGAGCGTGGTCGCATGAGGTTTGATTTTCGTCCGCCGAGCTTTTCCCCGGCGGAAGGAGATCAAATGAAATCGCGATTGTTATCAGTGTTCGTGAGCGCCCTTTATGTGGCGATCGGAGCCTCAACCGCGGTCGCAACCGTGGGACCCGTGGTGTCGCCGCCTTACGTGCTTAGCACCTTTGCGCAGAGCGAAAACGGTTATACCGATCCGGACTCGGTGACCTTCAACGCGAGCAACATTTTCGTCGGTTATGGAAACAACGGCGACCCGACTGGCGCTAACGGCGCGATGAGCACGATCGTCGAATACGACATGACCGGCAAAGTGGTCACGACGTTTACGGTGGTCGGGCACAACGACGGCCTGCGGATTAATCCGGCCGACGGCTCCTTGTGGGCGCTTCAGAACGAAGACGCAAATGCCAACCTGGCGGTGATCGACCTCAAGACCGGGAAGCAGACGGTGACTGACTTCCCGAAACCGGCTCCTCACGGCGGCGGCTACGACGATGTGGTCTTCACCAAGGGCGCCACCTTCATCAGCGCGTCGAATCCGACGCCCATTCCAAATACGGGACCGGCGATCGTCAGCGTCAACCTGAAGGGCAAGACGATCAAAGTGACTTCGGTGCTGACCGACAACGCGTCGGCGACCAGCGTTCTGACCGGCGATTCGGTCACGCTTAACCTGACGGATCCGGATTCGATGATCCTCGATCCGTTTGGCGAGCTGTTCCTCGATTCCCAAGGCGACGGCGAGGAGATCGTTGTGCAGTTTCCGGGACAATCGTGTCAAACCGCATTCGTCGTGCCGCTCACTTACCCGACGGGCCCGGATACCTTTGCCGGTTTGATGGCCGACGACACGGCGTTTGCGACCGCGACCGACGGATTCATCATTTTTGCGGATAAACAGCTGCAGACTGTCTATAAGATCACGACTCCGTATTTCTCGATCGGGGCCGCTTATACTGCGTTCCAGGACAATACCGGCATGTTCGGTTTCGTCGGGCGGACCGATTTCAGCACGGGCGTGAGCACTCCGATCATCACCGGGCTCGGCAATCCAGGCGGCATGGCGTTTATTCCGTCGAGTATTGGAAAAATGAGTGTGCCGGAAATTCCAAAATGCCCGAAGTAAGATTCACACCTTAAGGAAAGGCGGGCGCGGCCGTATCGATCGGTCGCGCCCGCCCTGTTCGGTCGGCTCGGATCTCGGGGGGATGAGTCGGAGCCGCCATTTTACTGAGTGACTCTAGTCGTTGTTGTTCAGAGGCGCCCCCGGCAACACCTGAGTATGCTCCAGCTGCACGGCATCCAGACTGTTCGGATCGAGTCCCAGCGCCTTCAGGATCGTCGGAGCAACCTGGGCCGTCTCGACCGGACTGGTGACGGTCTTTGCTGAGAACGACGGATTCGA
The DNA here is from genome assembly GCA_049590495.1 of Binatus sp. (SeqCode). Classification (GTDB taxonomy): domain Bacteria; phylum Desulfobacterota; class Binatia; order Binatales; family Binataceae; genus Binatus. The sequence continues at coordinate 1,665 of JBAWCX010000262.1, read as the reverse complement.
CAGCAACATCATCACGTTGACGTCGTCGTGCGCGAAGCCGCCGTGTTCCGCCAGCTTCTTCTTGCTGTTTGAATAGGTCACGCCGATATTGGGAGTGATGAGGATATCAGGCGCGCGCGAGTCTCCGGCGTTGTAGTACAAGGCAATCGAGGGGCCGGAGAAAATCTCGCCGATGCCCGCGATGTTGGCGGACATCGGAAGCGCGGGGGACGCTGTCTCGAGCACGCCTACCGCGGTGGCGACATTACCGGGGGATGAATCAGCCAGCCAAAGCAGGGCTACGTCATCCTCCGTCGGTCCGATGTCTTCCAACTCCGTAGCCGCCAGGAACGAGGCGAGGATCGAGGCTGGATCGTTGGGCGACCCATCGGGTTGATAGCGGCTGGAATCGACCGGCGACTGGCCGTGCTTGGCGGTAACGATGATGAGCGTGGAGTTGAGCTTATGCTGCGCGGCGAGTTCGCTGACCATCGCGCCGATCGAACGGTCGACAAACTCGATCTCCTGGAGCAGCGAGGGGCTGGGGGTTCCGATCGAATCAAGATACCCGCCCTTGGTGCTGTACGTCGGAGACAGCGGTGGTATCCCACCATTATGCTGATAGATCAACTTCTGGCCGATGCTCACCGCCTGGAAGTTCATGCCAAAGATGGTCGGCACTTGCGCTCTGGCGGTGCCGTCGTGGTTCTTGCCCTGGATCTCGTTGAGGATGGCGTTCACCTTGAGGCCGTCATAGCACTGGATGTTCAGGAAGCTCCCTGTGTAGTCATCGGCCGCGGTTGCGGCAAATTGGTCAGGCAACGGGTTGCAGCCCTGTGGAACCAACGGCGCGGTGGGAATCAACGCCGGGAACGCACCGTGGACAGGGTCCAGATAGTTCGCGGAATTGGAATTGATTTCCGGCGCGTAGTAGTCATCGACATTAACGTCAGTCGAGCTGCCGCTGGGGCCGCCCACCGACGAATACGACGGATGCTTGTCGGACCAGGCCGTGTAACCTCTCGCGCCATGGATAACTCCGAAAATCGTATTGACGCGCACAAAGTTCCACGGATAGATCGGATTGCACTGCGCGTCGCGTACCAGGCGGGTCGGATCGATCGAGTTTATCCCGCCGTCGCCGCTCGGTGCGCCGCCGTTGAGATTCTGTTGAGCGGCCTCGCCCGAGCCCACGCCCGTGTTGAGGTTGATGCCCTCGTCGTACTCCGTGGTTGTACCGAGCGTCGTGCAATTCGGGCCGACGCCATTCAACCCATTGCCTGTCGTATCCATGGGCCCGTAGAGCGCGCGGTCGTAAGCGACGTCGTAATTGACGCCCATCGTGCGCGGCGAGCCGCCCGTCATCAGTGTCATCAGGCCGGGAAATGAATCCGAGGGCTTCGAGGTCGAAGTATTCAGGTAATTGACGCCGGTGGTGGCAAGCGCCGCGAGATTCGGACAAGTGCCGTTGGCCGAGCAGTTGAGGAAATCCAGCGCGTGCATCCCGTCGATGCTGAGCAGCAGCACATGCTGGATCTGATCTTGGTTGCCGTTGCCATTGCCGTTGCCGTTGCCATTGCCGTGCCCATCGGCGAGCACGACGGAGCCCGACGCCGTCGCCAGCAGGCATACGCCGGCGACGATGCTCACGAGTCGTCTTCTGTTGGTTGGTTTTTTCTGTTTCAC
>JBAWCX010000261.1:0-23602 GCA_049590495.1 Binatus sp. (SeqCode) | reverse complement strand
AAGTGAAAGTCTTCGGCACTCTGCGCGGACCGTCGCATGGTCGGGGGGTGTTCGGAGCCTAACGCGCGACGCCCGGAAACATTCGCTTGATCTCGCCGTTCACCTTTTTACCTCCAGGATAAGCCATTAGAACTCGCAGACTGGGATGACCGACCAGGCATGCGAAATCCGCCGCCTTAAGTTGCGGCATCGTGACGATTTGGAGGCTGCGCAGGGACGGCGCGGCCGCGATCGACCCAAGGCTCGTCAGTCCCTTCATTGTTTCCATCGAGACGGTCTCAAGATGTTTCAAAGGCGCAAGACTGGGCAAGGTCGTTACATTCTTCAGCCAATCCAGTGTCAGCGTCTTCAGCTCGGTGAGTTCCGCGAGCATCGAGAGATCGTTAAGGCCGGCAATTCGCAGCATGTTGAGCTCTTCAAGCTCCGAAAGCCGAGGCAGGAGGCGCAAATCCCGAGTCCCGCCAAGATGAATCGAGAGTCCGCGCAGGCGCGTCAGTGGCAGGATAAGAGCAAGATCGGGCAGCGTAATTCCGCGCAGGCTCAGATGCTTAAGATCGACGAGGCGGCCCAGCACATCGATTTCCTTGCGGTGTCCGCCAAGAAAAAGATTCCGCAGATGGGGAAAATCCTGAAGAAACCGTAATGGAAACACCTTCCGGGTCTTGCCGAAGTGAAAAGCCTCAAGCGAGTCTCGCACATGAGCCATGCCGTCGAGACTTTCGAGGTCATAGATTTCGAGGTCAAGGAGTCTCAAGCCGGAGAAGCATTTCAGGAAGGCCAGATCGGGGCTTTTAGGCAGATGAACGCGCAACCAAACGTCGGGCCGGTCCGCGATGAGCCTACCCGCCTTGAACAACTGCTCCTCCGCCAACATCCGACCGAACTGCACGACTCGGATTTCCGGCTCTAGCGGTCTGAACGGGTCTCCCCGCTTGGCGATCGACGCGTCACCCCAGGCATCGAGAAAGCGGCGCGTTGGCGCCTTCGGAAACGAACTCTCGATGCTCACAAGCCCCTCGATCTTTGCTAGGTAATCGAGCAGTGCGTCAGCCGCCCGCCACACCCGACAGCCCTTCCCCAGCCCAGGCGGGCGCATCGTGGCGGTTGTCCATTCAACAGGGTAGCACGGAAAGTTTGCGGGGGTCAGGCTAAATAGTTCATCCCCCAAACTCCTTCATCGAAAGAGAAGCGTTGCCCGTCGATTCGTTGCTTGTCAGTCTCGACTTTGGAGCGTAAAGGTCGCAAGGGGTCTTGCTGTTTTCTTGCCCCCTTGGAGGTTTCATCCGATGAATCTTGGCACCGTCGGCGTCGACGCATTGATGGATTCCATGGCGGGGATCGAGCTCGCGAAATTCGCGCGCAAGGTCGAGCAGCTCGGCTATAACGCGCTCTGGTTTCCCGAAGCCTTCGGCCGCGATCCGTTCGCGCTCGCCGCCCATCTGCTGACCGTGACCGACAAATTGATCGTCGGCACCGCGATCGCGAACGTCTGGAAACGCGAGCCCATGGCGATGTTGAGCGGCGCGCGCACGCTTGCCGAACTGTTCCCCGAGCGCTTCGTGCTGGGCATTGGAATCAGCCACGGGCCGATGATGACGCGGGTGGGAATCAACTACGCGAAGCCGCTGACCTTCATGCGCGACTATATTGCCCGCCTCAAGGAGGCTCCGTACGGCGGCGCGCGGCCATCGTCCGAGGCGCCGATCGTAGTGGCAGCGCTACTGCCGAAGATGCTCCGCCTCGCGGCGGCGGAGACCGACGGAACGATTCCGACCTTTGTCACTCCGGAGCGGACCGCGCAGATTCGCGCCGATATCGGTCCCGGAAAACTGATCTGCGTACAGCAGGTCTCGATGCTGGAGAAGGACGCCGGCAAGGCGCGTTCCGCGATTCGCGGCTTGATCGCCTTCTACCTCGGGCTTCCCAACTACCTGCAAAGTTTGAGGCTGATGGGATTCGGCGACACGGACTTTGCCGGTGGCGGCAGCGATCGCATTGTCGACGCGATGGTCGCGTGGGGCGACGAGCAGGCGATCCGCGATCGCGTCGCGGCACAGTACAAAGCCGGCGCGACGCATGTCTGCCTCACGCTGCTTAGACCGGAAGGCAGCGCCGGGGCGTGGAGTCTTGCGACGGGGGGCGGCCGCGCGACGCCGGACGAGCGTGCGCTCGAAGCGCTCGCGCCGCGCTGAACTGGCTAATGAGAGTAGTCATTTCAATCTCGATCTGACTACTGAAGTGACTATGCAGATCGATCACGATGAAATCATGCGCCGCGCCGCCGCGATTTCGCCGACGCTCGCCGCCCATGCCCGCGAATGCGACGACGCCCGCATGCTCACCGCCGAGAGCATGGCCGCCGTCGTCAAGGCCGGCATGTTCCGGATTCCGCAACCGCGTCGGGTCGGCGGCTACGAGCTGAGTCTGCGCACCCTCGCCGACGCCGTGACCAGCCTCTCCGAGGCCTGCCCCAGCAGCGGCTGGGTGGTTATGGTCATGGGCGCTCATCACTGGTGCATGGGCTCGTTTCCCGAAGCGGCGCAGGACGAAGTATTTGGCGACGGCCGCGACGGCCTGGTCGCGGGCACCCTGTCGTGGCAGGGCAACGCGAGTGCTGTCGACGGCGGCTTCCGCGTCGACGGACGCTGGCAGTTTTGCAGCGGCGTCGATCATGCCCATTGGGTAATCCTCGGATGCGCCGACGCCGCGACGCACGCGCCGCTGGTCCACGTCGTCGTGCCGCGCGGCGAGCTCGAGGTGGACGACACCTGGCACGTGATGGGCCTGCAGGGCACCGGCAGCAAGGACGTAGTCGCGCACAATGTTTTCGTGCCGGCGCATCGAACGATAGACACGCGGACTTTGTTTCGCGGGACGAGTCCCCACGCCGCGAATCACGCCACCAATCTTTATCGGCTCTCGGCCGAGGCGATGCTCTCAGTGTCAGTTGCTACCGCGGTCCTCGGTTCCGCGAAATTCGCGCTGCGTCAATTCATCGAGCGCACCAAGGAGCGCCGCGTGATTCTGACCGGTGCTCGCAAGGCTGAACATGGGCCGACGCAAGTGCGATTGGCGGAAGCTGCCGCTGAGGTTCAATCGGCGGACCTGTTGATTCACGACATACTCGGGGAATTCGATCGCCTGATGACCACCGGCGAGACCTTCGACAACCATCACCGCGTGCGCGCCAAGTGGCAGGCCGCGTACGCCGCCGAGGTATGCCGTCGCGCGGTCGCGCGGATGTTCTCAGGCTCGGGGGCGCACGCGGTGTATGCTCCGAGCGCTCTTCAGGCGGCATTTCGGAACATCAACGTCGGCGCGCAGCACGCCAGTATCGATTTCGACAATTCCGCCGAACTTTACGCTCGCCTGCGGCTCGGCTTGAGCTCGTGATTTGTCGGAGGATTCTAACTGGGAGGTCTGAACCGCTGGGAAACTGAAGTCCCGCGCCTTCTGACGCGTTGAATGCCACGCTCACGGCGCGATTCGATTGGCGGTTTGGGAGGATTAAGCGACAGGTTTAGGTCGCTTATCTCAGCGACCACCCATCCTTCCAGCATCGCGTGTAACAGTTCACCGGAATTTGCCCAAGGATCGACGATTTTGTTCATCGCTTACTGCTCCTGCCCTTGCCTCAGGGCAACTCCAGCAAACAATTCGCGCACAGCGCCCATCGAGCGTGTCCGCCCGCAGGTATCACCAGGATTGCGGCGATGGACAGCTTCTCGTCCCCGCAGCGACGGCAGATCAAATCGTCGCCCTCGCAGCGGGCTTCGAAGCCGAATTCCGCGATCGTGGCCGGGTCGTCGATCAACTCGACTCGTATCAAGTTGAGGTGAGATTCCAAAAGGCTCTCCGTAAACTCCTGGTTTACAGACGCGATGGCCGGTTCTCTTCGCTGACGCTCTCTGTAAACCTTTCCGGGCTCTCCGCTTGCCGACCGCCGCCATCTGGCCGTTGCCGGCGCGCCTCAGTTCAAATGCGCACCGGCCTGCGCATTCATCGAATCGAACAGCCTGGCGACCTGCACGACCATCTGCCGTCCCTGCCGAATCACGAACTTTTCGCGCTCCAATCGCGCCAGATGCTCTGTCACTCGTGGGCGCGAGGCACCCACCAGGTTGGCGATGTCTTTATGGCTGAAGGATACGCGCAGCAGCGTGCCGCGCGACTCCTCGATTCCGAAGTCCGCGCACAGTTCGAGCAGCGCGATCGCGATCCGCTCGTGCAGACCAAGATTCAGGAAACTCGAACTGCGCAGCAGGAGGCGATACCACTGCTTCAAATCGTTGCGATGAAATTGTTTGAAGGCGGACTCGGGAGCATTGGGGGTGATGCCGCCGAAATCCGCCCAACTCACCGTGCCCACGCGGCAATCGTTGTAAGCCTCGCACTGAAAACCGGATTGGCTGATCGGCAGCGCCGGAAATTCGGGGATCGGTCCCGGCGCCAGCATCGCCACCGTGACGCGCTCATTGCGCGCGTTGCGGCACGTGATGCGCGCGATTCCTGCTAACAAAATGTGAGCATCCTGGGCGAGCGCAACTTCGCGCAGGATTACCGAATGTCGTTTGTAGTTTGCCAGCACCAGCGCGCTGACGAGAAGTGTGAGCTCAGAGGGGGAAAGCCAGGAGAGAGCCTTGAGCCGGCTCAACCTGTCAAAATCGGTTTCACGTGAAGTATTTCTTTCATTCAAATTTGCACCGTCCAGACTTGAGACGCTACTCCTTTTCCTCCACTAAAAGAAATGAATTGTAACCTGTATAACAAACGAGGTGTGCTGCGAAGAACCATCGAAATGAGTGCGCCGACGGCCCTAAGCAAACGTTAGCATCAGCCGCCAGCTATTCGCTAAGCGAAACTTTGGCGTGCTCTTTTGAGCTCCGTATCAGCGGCTGCGATATGAGCCTGCGCCAGGAAGTTTTCCAATCGCTCGCGGTTGACAACCAGTTGACGGCTGTTGCGCGAAATCAGATGCTTGCGCTCGAACGTAATCAAATGTTCGGTGATTCGCGGCCGTGACGCGCCGACCAGTTCAGCGAGATCCCGATGACGGGCAGGCAGCGTCAGCCGAATCCCTTTTGGATCGGCGATGCCGAAATTTTCGCTCAATTCCAGCAGAATCAGCGCCAACCGCTCTTCCAAAGTGCAGCCCATGAAATTTGCGCACCGAAGTTGGACCAAATCCCAGCGGCCCAGGTAGCTCTCCGCCATCCGTTTAAAGTCGGCAGAGGCGATGCCCAGCGAGATTTCGACGAACGCCGCGAGTTCGATCATCCCGATCCGGCAGACCGTGACCGCTTCGCAGCGAAAATTGTAACTGATACCCGGTACCGGCGGCGGGAAGCCCGGGACCATCCCCGGCGCCACCATGATCACCAGGGTGCGCTGACCCTTGCGATTGCGGCACGTGATTCGCGCCACGCCCGCCAGCAGGATGTACGCTGCATCGGGTGAATGCTTCTCGTCGAAAATGATCGCGCGCTTTTCGACCACGCTGACCGTCAGCGCCGCGGAGAGCTTGTCGAGCTGCCGCGCCGTAAGCCATGAGATATTCTTAAGGCCCCGCAGTTTGCGGATGCCAGATGCTCGAACCGTAGCCATCTCCACAATGTATCAAACGCATTGATGCGCGAGCGGAATAACGATCCCGACATGAAGTTCATTCGACGTAATTTGTTATCTATGTAACAAATGGTTCCCGTTTGCAGGCAACGGCGTAACATCGCGCCGCGCGATCCAGATGAGCAGCACCAGCGCCGGAATCGTCGCGACTGTCGTCAACAGAAAAAACGGTATCCAACCGAGCTTGTCTGCGAGCACGCCCCCCGAGGACGCGACCATCGTGCGCCCCACCGCCGACAGCGACGACAGCAGCGCGTACTGTGTCGCGGTGAACGCGGGTGAGCACAGCCCGGAGAGATAGGCCACCAGGGCAGTGCCGGCCATCGCGCCCGTCAAATTTTCCGCGGCTACGCACAGCGCGAGGTAATCGAGGCGATGGCCGCCAACCGCCTGCAGCACGTAGAACAAATTGCCCGCCGACTGCAGGACGCCGCACAGGATCAGCGCGCGCATCACGCCGAACTTCGTCGTCACCACGCCGCCTATCAGCGCGCCTGCCACAGTCGCGAAGAATCCGACCAGCTTCGAGACCGCCGCGATCTCGTTGAGTGAGAAACCGAGCGAGATATACAGCGGCGTCGCCATCACGCCGGCCATCGCTTCGCCGAGCTTGTAGCCGACGATGAAGATCACGATCGCCAGCCACATCGGCCGCCGCATGAAGTCGGCGAACGGCCCCGTCACTGCAGTCGCGAGCCACTCGCGTATCGCATCCCATCGCGTTGCGCTCGATGCTCGCACTTCTGGCGGCGTCGCCGGCTCGGGCCCGAAGATGAACACCAGCATCCCGACGCTCAGCAGCGCCGCCATGGTAGCGTAGGCCGCGAACCATCCGTAGCGGGCCGCGATGATCAGCGCGCCCGCACCCGCAACCAGCATCGCGATCCGGTACCCGGTCTGGATCATCGCGGCGCCGGGACCCTGCTGCGCGGGCGTCAGGATTTCAACGCGGTACGCGTCGATCACGACGTCCTGGCTCGCGGAAAGGAACGCCACCAGAATAGCGAGCGCTGCCATTCGCGCAATCTCGGACTTCGGCTGACACGAGCCCAACGCGAGTGTCGCCGCGATCAGTGCGAGCTGAATTGCTATTCCCCATCCGCGCCGTCGCCCGAGCGGAATCGGCGGCGGCAGCCTGTCTATCAGCGGCGACCACAGGAACTTCAGCGCGTACGGCATGCCGACCAGGGCGAATGCGCCGATCGTCGCGCGGCTCACGCCCGCCGTCGCGAACCACGCCGACAGTGTCGAGAACGTCAACAGCAGCGGCAGTCCGCTGGCGAAGCCGAGCGGCAGAATAAGCAGCACGCGGCGATCGCTGTATTGCTCAAGCGAACGCCGCCACCCAGTCACGCCACTCGCCCCCGATGTCACATCCTGTTCCGCCGGCATGGTGAACTGCATATCATCTGGATTGCCGATATCGCATCCAAACCTCCCCACAATCCCTTGGCCACCCGCGCAACTTTCCTTGATAACCCTTCCCGGTCTGCTACGATTGTCGCCGTTATGGGCGCCTCTCCACCAACCGGCAGCAGCTTCAGGGCGAGGCTGACGCAGGACGAGAAGACTGCGGAAACCCGCCGCCGCCTGCTCGACGCGGCGATTGTATGCCTTATCGATCGCGGCTACGCCAACACCACTACGTCCGAAATCGCCGAGCGCGCCGGCCTTTCCCGCGGCGCTCAGCTCTACCATTTTCCCACCAAAGAGGAATTGCTCACCCGCGCCGTCGAGCATCTTTTCGGATTGATGTTCGGCGAGATGAAAGAGAAGGTCAGCCGGCTGACCAACGTGGACGATCGCCGCGCGATGGCCATCGATTTGTTGTGGGAGACTGCCAACGGCCGCATGATGACGGCCTGGATTGAGTTGATCGTCGCCAGCCGCACCGATTCCTATCTGCGCCAGTCGGTGAGCGCGGCCAACGATCGCGCGGCGCAATTCATCGATCGATCCTTCAAGGAACTCTTCCCGCGGCCCGCCGGCGCCGGCGACGACTACGATCTGATCCCGCACATGGTAATCATGCTACTCGAAGGGATGGCTCTCGAGGGCCAGACCCTCAACTCGGAGTTGACGACGAGAGTTCTGAACGCGCTAAAAACCTTCAAGCTGTAAGCGCCCGAACAACCCTCTCCTACGATTGTTCCCCTTCCCACATCGGAGGGGGTTCGCATCCTGTCTCCCCTCTCCCTGTAAGGGAGAGGATGAAGGTGAGGGTCCGATTACAGCGCACGTTTCGCGCGCGATTCAGGATTCTGCCTCTGCAGAGTCGCGGCTTTGAACCGTTTGCGTTAAAAGCGAACTACTGTTAGCCAGATACGCCATTCGAGCTCTGGGGGACTTATGAGGGAGGAAGGGTTGACGCGCACCCTATCGCGCGCGGTCGCGTCGTGCCTGAGCGCTTCCAGAGCGATCGTCCGGCCGGGAGTGCTGGTTGCTCTGCTCATCTTGATCGCGCCTGTTTGTCTTCTCCTGACCCAATCCCGGCTGCACGCTAGTAATACGATAACGGTCAACAACCTGACCGACCCGGTAAGCACGACAGGCAACGGGTTCTGCACCCTGCGCGAGGCAATCAACAACGCCAACGCCGCTTCCGATACCTCGGGCGGCGACTGCGCGGCCGGCACCGGCGCCGACACAATCAACTTCAGCGTCAGCGGCACGATCACGCTGGTGCAGGGCACACTGCCGGCAATTGCGAACACTTCGCCCGGCAGTCTGACGATTGACGGGACCGGACAGACCATCACCGTGGACGGGGCCAATACCTACCAAGTGCTGCTTGTGAACTCGGGCGCCACTCTGAATTTAAACCTGGTGACGATTGCTCACGGGCACACATCGTCAGATGGCGGCGGCATCGATAGTGGCGGCACGCTGACGGTCACCAACAGCACCTTCTCGGGCAACTCGGCGGGAATTTTTGGCGGGGGGATCTACAGTAGCGGCACGCTGACCGTAAGCAACAGCACGTTCTCCGGCAACAGCACAGTTTCCGACGACGGCGGCGGTATCGAAAACGCCGGCACGGCGACAGTAACCAACAGCACCTTCTCCGGCAACACCTCCGATTTCAACGGTGGCGCGATCTCTAATTATCCAAGCAGCAGCACGCTGACCGTAACCAACTGCACTTTCTCCGGCAATACAGCGACGAACACCCTTGCCGGAGGCGGCGCCATCATAAGCTTTGGCACATTGATCGTAACCAATAGCATCTTCTCCGACAACAGCGTGCCGCCCAGTGGAAACGGCGCTGGCGCCATCGATAGCGACGGGGGCACGCTGACGGTAAACAACAGCACCTTCTCGGGCAACAGCGGGGGCAACGGCGGCGCCGTCCGCCCCGTGTCGGGATCGCTTCTGACCGTAATCAACAACAGCACGTTCTCAGGCAACAGCGCGGCGACCGATGGCGGCGCCATCTACAACGAAGACGGGGCGCTGACGGTCACCAACAGCACCTTCTCCGGCAACACCAGCACGGGCGCCGGAGGCGCCATCGAAAGTTTTGCAATGCTGACGGTCACCAACAGCACCTTCTCCAACAACTCGGCGAGCAGCGGCGGCGCCATCAATGGCTTTAGTGGTACGACGCTGACGGTCACCAACAGCATATTGGCTAACAGCACCTCGGGTAACTGCTCCGGCACCGTCACCAACGGCGGTTTCAATATCTCGGATGACGCTTCCTGCGGCTTCGGGAGCAGCACGGCTGCCAACGGCGATACGATTGGCGATAGCGTCACTGACGCTAATCTGAACCTCGCCGCCGCCCTTGCAAATAACGGGGGGCCAACCGAGACCATCGCGCTTGATTCACCCAGTTTTGCGATCGAGGCGATCCCGGCTGCCAATTGCCCGGCCACCGACCAGCGCGGCGTGTCGCGACCCGCGCTTGACAGCGCCTGCGACATCGGCGCGTTCGAGTTCAAAGCGAATGTGATCACGGTCAACAACACGACCGACCCGGCCAGCACGTCGGGCAACGGGTTCTGCACCCTGCGCGAGGCAATCAACAACGCCAATGCCAAGTCCGATACAACAGACGGCGACTGCACGGCCGGCACCGGCAACGACACGGTTCGTTTCAGCGTCAGCGGCACGATCACGCTAGGCACGAACGGCACGCTGCCGGCAATTGCGAACACTTCGCCCGGCAGTTTGACGATTGATGGTACCGGACAGACCATCACTGTGGATGGGGCCAATTCTTTTGGTGTTTTGGTGGTGAACTCGGGCGCCACTCTGAACGTAAACCTATTGACGATTGCTCACGGCAAGACAACATTCGGTGGCGGCATCGATAACGTTGGTACGCTGACCGTCACCAACAGCACCTTCTCCAGCAACACGGCAACGAGCGAAGGCGGCGGCATTTATAGTCAAAGCACGCTGACGGTCACCAGCAGCACTTTCTCCGGCAACACCGCGTCCAACTTCGAGGGCGGCGGCATCTTTAATGGTGCAGGCACGCTGACCGTCACCACCAGCACTTTCATCGGCAACAGCGCGTCCAGCAACGACGGCGGCGGCATCTTTAGTAATGCAGGCACGACGCTGACGTTGACCAACAGCACTTTCTCCGGCAACACGGCGAACGACGGCGGCGGCATCCGGAATAATGGATCTCCGGCGTTCATCACCAACAGCACGTTCTCCAGCAACTCGGCAACCGCCAACGGCGGCGGCATCTTTAATAGTGGCACGCTGACGGTCACCAACAGCACCTTCTCCAGCAACGCGGGGCCGGGCAGCGGCGGCGGCATCTTTAATGGTGGCACGCTCACGGTCACCAACAGCATATTGGCTAAGAGCACCTCGGGCGGTAACTGCGTAGGGTCTATCACCAACGGCGGTTTCAATATCTCGGATGACGCCACCTGCGCCTTCGGGAGCAGCACGGCCGCCAACGGCGATACGATCGGCGATAGCGTTAGCGACGCTAATCTGAACCTCGCCGCCGGCCTTGCAAACAACGGCGGCCCGACCGAAACCATCGCGCTTGAATTGGGCAGTTTCGCGATCGACGCAATCCCGCTGGCCGATTCATGCCCGGCCAAGGACCAGCGCGGGGCGCCGCGACCCGATCCGCAAGGCTCCAGCTCCGCGTGCGATATAGGCGCGTTCGAATTTGGCGGCATGGTTCCCGGGCCTACGCCGACGCCGACTGCCACACCGACAGCGACTTCCACCCCCGCAACGGCAACCGCGACCGCAACGGCCACTGCCACAGCCACCGCGACGCTCACTGCGACTCAAACCGCAACTGCAACAGCGACGTCGGCTGCGACTGCCACGGCAACCGCAACCGCGACGGCGACCTCCACTCCTACGGCGACCGCGACACCGACTGCAAATTTGATAACGGTGAACAACACCACCGACCCGGCAAGCACATCACACAACGGGTTCTGCACCCTGCGCGAGGCGATCAACAACGCCAACGCCAAGTCCGATACATCAGGCGGCGACTGCGCGCCGGGCACCGGCACCGACATCATCATTTTCAGCGTGAGCGGCACGATCACGCTAGGCACGAACGGCACGCTCCCGGCAATCGCGAACACTTCGCCAGGCAATCTGACGATTGATGGGGGACAGGGTATCACAGTGGACGGTGCCGACTCTCACCAGGTGCTGATTGTGAACGCTGGCGCGACTCTGGATTTATTCTCTCTCACGATTGCTCACGCCAATGCATCAGCAGGAGGCGGTGGTATCTCGAACCAAGGCACGCTGACGGTCATCGACAGCACCTTCAACAGCAACACGACGACCGGTGACGGCGGCGGCATCGTCAATGGTGGCACGCTGCTCGTCGTCAACAGCACCTTCTCCGGGAACAGCGCTTCGGGTAACGGCGGCGCCATGCATGTCATTCTTGGTTCGACGGCGACCGTGACCAACAGCACCTTCTCCGGCAACAGTGCGTTGGGCGGCGGCGCCATCAAAAATAACGGCACTCTGACGGTCTTCAACAGCATATTGGCTAACAGCACCTCGGGCGGCAATTGCTCGGGCGTCGCTGTCACGAACGGCGGCGACAATATCTCGGATGACGCTTCCTGCGGCTTCGGGAGCAGCACAGCTGCCAACGGCGATACGATCGGCGATAGCATCAGCGATACTAACCTGGCGCTCGCCCCCGGCGGGCTGGCGAATAACGGCGGGCCGACCCAGACCATCGCGCTTGAATCGGGCAGTTTTGCGATCGACGCAGTCCCGCTGGCTCATGTATGCCCTCCCGCCGACCAGCGCGGCGCGGCGCGACCCGATCCCAGCGGCTCCAGCACCGCGTGTGATATAGGCGCGTTCGAGTTCGGCGGCGTCGTGCCGTCTCCAACTGCCACACCGACTGCGACTGTCACGGCAACTGCGACCGTTACAGCGACCGCAAGCGCGACCGCAACGGTAACCGCGACTCAGACCGCAACGGCAACTGCGACCGGTTCGGCTACACCCACCACGACCGTGACGGCAACCCCGAGCGCGACCGCGACCGCAACCGCGACGACGCCAACCTCAACCGCTACGCCGACCAGGACGGGCACGCCGGTCGCGACTATCACAGCGACCGCGACCTTCACGGGAACGCCGACCATGACAGCGTCGTCGAGCCCGACCCCGTCTGCCGTTGCCACAACGCCCATGAAGATGAACGTGAAGGCCAGTCCGGGCGCGACCGCAAGCGCCGGGACGCTGGCCGTCGCCAACAACAGCGGCGCTCCGATGGTTACGTCTCAAGTGATGATGACCTTCACCAACGCCGACCTGTTCACCTCGGCGACCGTGACCGCGAGTGTCGGTGGAGTCGTGGTGTCGACCGCGACGGTCAATAACCCACAGACGTTTGGTAATTCGCCCGAGCAGCCGAACAACACCCCCTTCAACTTCGATCCGCCGGTGGTCGTCCCGGATGGACAGTCCGCGAGCTACGCGCTGTCGGTGGTCGTCACGACCACGCCGAATGTCACGATGTGGCGCCGGCCCGTGATGTACGCGTCGATAGTTCCCGGCGAGGGCATGGGCGGGTGGGGCGGTGGCCTGCTCGCCTCGATGCTGCTGCTCAGCATCGGCACCACACTCGTCGCAAGCTCGCGGCCGCGCCGAATGTATTTTGTGCTGGTGCTCGTACTGCTCGCGATGACGAGCCAGGTCGGATGTGACAACGGCTCGGTCGGTAGCGGCCCGCCGACGTCATCGTCATCCAGCGGCACGCCCACTTCAACGCAGAAGGCAAAAAATGTGACGGCGATGAACCAGATGACCGGAAACGGAATCACCGTCTCCGGATTGCCGGTGACGCTCTCGACTATCTCGGTGCCGTAGCAACTGGCTAGGGCTGACGGCTTGCGTGTGCGAGAGAGTCAGTGGCCCCACGAGCGCGCGCAGCTCAGGATGTCGATCTGGGTTCCGTCGTCTATTGCCTGGTATTTCTCCAGGAAGCTGGAATCGACTTGCTTGAGCGCCGCCGGTTCGCGACGACGCCATCGATCGCACGCGCCCGGACCGCCGTTATAGCCGGCATATGCCGACCGCGCGAGATGACTGGAAATCAGCACGGGATCGAACTTGGGTTGCGTGGCGTACGCAAACTGCATCATGCGCGCGAGGATCTGGCATCCCGCGCCCGCATTGTAGAGGACGTCCCATTTCAGCCGGTCGATATCGTAAAACCCGCGCCACACATGCTTGTTCACCTGCATCACGCCGATATCGCCGGTGGCCGACTCGAGCCATCGGATGCGCGAGCCGTCCGTCACGAATTGCCGCCAGCAGCTTTCCTGCCATGCGGTGCTGAGCACGAGCGTGAGATAAACGCGGCCGTTGTCAGTGTCGAGCGCGTTCATCCCGGTGGCTACCGTGGCGAGTTGATGCTCGGCGCTGAGATTGAGCAGCAGGGCCATGTCGTGGCGATAGCTGTCGGCATTTTCATCATTGACGACGAGCCGGTAGAGGCGGTCCGCAACGTCCTGCAGCCGCGCTATCTGCATCGACCCGCTGTCTTCGGCGGCTTCCGCTTCGTCAGGGGCAAGGAGGCGCAGCAACCTAACCCCCAACCCCGAGTCTTGAGGGAAGGGGAACAATCGCGCGGAGGGACCGCCAGGCGGAATCGATCCGTGAGACGGCGCGGCGGCCGGCGTTGATGGCGGGATGTCTTCTTCTCCGATTGGATGGCGACTCCTTGGCGGCTCGGGCACCGCGAAAAGTCTCTTCATGTCGGGATCTTCGCGGTAGTTGAATTTGAGCGGGTCTCCCGTCGCCGCGGGCGCCATGATATGCGCGAGGCGCCGAAGGTCGGCGGCGGAAATGCGCATCCCGAGCGCGGGCGCTGCCTGATCGAGCGCGAACAGCGCGTCGCCGGCCGAGATGAACGACATGAATTCGAGCGCGTGCGCCCCCAGCATCCCGCGCCGCGCTGCCGCACGCACTGCGTCGTGCAACTGACGCCATTCGTCGAGGAACAACAGGCGCACCGGATCCGGTCCACCGGCTCCCGGCTGACTCTTCAACGCCTGGACAAGGCGGTAGCGGCTGTCGAGCAGGATTTGCAGCAGCTGGGCGCGGAACTGCTGGTCGCCGACTGAATCGCCAAGCTGCTTGATCGAGAAAACCAGAAACGCGTCCCATTGATCGAGCGTGTCCTGAAAGGCCTTGAGCTCGGCGGGCGTAGGCGACGAGGCCGCGCCCGGATTCGCGGCGGGAGGCATGTCAGGGACAGTCATCACGAGCGTGACGCGGATACCGTCGTCGAGCGCGGCGATGTTTGGCTCGGCGGTGAGACTCGCGATCGCGGCGCGGACCCGGTCCGCGGCGTCGGCCGGAATCGAATCGACTATCATCGCCGCGAGCTGCTGAACCGCCGGATTGAGATCGTAGGAAAAATCGTCGAGCCGCGGCACGAGAGAGCTCTTGATCAGGTCGAAGCCCTGGCTGACGAGCTGCGACTTCTGATGCGCCGCGTCGTAGAGATTCAAATCGGTGAAATGAAATTTGAGGTGGAGGCCGGGTGCGATATACGGCACTCCGAGCGCCTCGACGATACCGCTCCACTGGATAGCGCCGACGCACTGCGAGCCCATTGCGACCCCCAGCCCGAGGCTGTTGGCGGTTTCGAGCTTCACGGTTGCCGCGCCGCCCTCCGCGGCGTGCGAGAACTCGGGATTCTCCGCGTACAGAAACTGGCAATCGTCGAGGCCGTTCCAAAGCGGGGCGCGTCCGCCGGGCGCGGTGTAGAGTTTGCGCTTGAGCGCCTCGCGCAGCGTGATGTAGTCGATAGTAAGCGGGATGCGCACCTGGGATGCGCGCGCGGGAGCGGGCCGCGTCACGAAGATTGCGAATATCGCTGCGACGAATATCCAGAAGCTGATTGCTGACGCCTGCGGCGAGTTGAATCTGGAGACGATCTTCATGAATTGACAGTTTTGGTCACAATCGCGACTCGACGCGCGCGCATTGATCGCGCACTTGTTCCACGAGTCAACTATTATGGCAACTGCGTTTCTCCTTGAAAGCCGTTGTCGCGCTGATGATAATCAAATTAGCAGCATCGCCCAGAAATTGCGGGTAAGCCCGATGAGCACAGAACGTCAGGCAGACTTTTACGAAGCGGAACCGCCACAGGCGTCGCGCGAACTGGCGAAACTGCGCGGCTCCAGCGGCTACGTGGCGCCATTCCAGATCGTGCGGCGCCGCGTGATCGACGACGTCTACGACGGCAAGATGACCGTCGACGCGACGCTCATTATCCGCATTGGCGATGTCGAGGAGACCGAGGCCGCGTCAGGCGTCGGCGTCCTGCATGCGCTCGACGTCGCGCTGCGCAAGGCCCTGCTGAAATATTTTCCGTTCCTCGAGCCGGTCAAGGTGATCGAAACCTACCAGCACGCGACCGGCGCTTCGACCGAAGCCGACGTCGTATCGGTGAAGAAATTTGCCGACGGCGACATGGTCTGGACCACGCTGGCCAAGTCCTCCAACACGATGGAGGCGGCGTGGGTCTCGCTCCTCGACGGCTACGAATGGCGAATCATCCACGAGAAAGCGCGGATGCGCCGCATGAATCTGAATCCGCGTTGGTCGAACCGCTGAGCGCACAGGCTGCGGCCGAGGCGATCGCGATGAGCGCGGACCAGCAGGCGGCAAGCGTCGGCAAGGCCTCGGCGGGCAAGCTCGCGATACTGTTCGACGGCTCGTGCGAGATGTGCCGCGCGAGCCTGGACGGAATCCTGAAATTTGACAACTCGGGACAGATCGAGCCGCTCGATCTCCATCTTGAAGAAGTGCGCGAGCAGTTTCCCGATTTGAAGCTGGAAAACCTGCTCGAAGAATTGCACGCGGTGGACGAGAACGGCCGCGTGTTCCGCGGCGCGCGCGCGATCAATGAAATCCTGCGCCGCCAGCGCGGCCTCAAAGGCTACCTCGCGTACCTGTGGTACGTCCCGGGCTACGCATGGCTGGCGGACCGGCAATACAAGCGCATCGCAGCCTCGCGCTACGCCCGCGACGCCAGCGGCCGCCTGAAAGAGCAGGCGGTCGGGTGTGAGCCAGAACGCCCCTACTAACGGATTTGAATTCTTTGGACTAAAATTCTGTCAGAACCGCGCCCGGAATGCTGTCACTAGTCGTGCGCCCTAGGGACCGGAACGAGTACCCTGCAGGATCAGTGATTGCGGTTCAACAGGTTTTCTCGTATCAATTCACGCTAGGTGGCGGGTGGGTGCATATCATAACTGATTCCGATTGACTAGGCTGAACAGTTCAGCCTTACGATCCTTGGCTGAACGTGGTCAAATTGGCGCCAAGGTTATGGAACGAAGCACGGGTTTCAAGAGCATTTGGCTAAATGGCTAGTTGGAAGACAGAAAGCGAAGGTGCGTCAATCGTCCTGATTGGGAAATTCAATCCGGCGATCTTCCAGCCAGCTTGGTTAGGTGCTGGCAATCTGATCCGTCGGGAAGAGGCCGACGCTGCCAAGATCGAGCTCGTAAATCCCCAGTTAACTTCCTTCTCAGCGGACTGGCTCAAGGTCCAGGTCTTATCAGAGCGCTTTTTGGCTACAACCGTCGACACCGAGCATTACCAAGCACTGCGGGATCTTGTCATTAGTATATTTCAACTGCTTGAACATACCCCATTTTGGACCATGGGGATGAACCGGGACATGCATTTCAAGATGAAGAGCGAAGAGGAGTGGCACCGGCTGGGCCACCTCTTAGCCCCAAAGGAAATCTGGCGTCCACTCATGGATCAGCCAGGACTACGCTCCCTCTTGATACAGAGTTCGCCTTCGAAGCACAATGAAATTCAGATCGTGCGTAATGTGCGGGTAGAGCCATCGACTCAGGTGATGCCGGGAGTCTACATTCAGTTTAATATCGAGTTGTCATTGCCGGGGGGCGCCCAAGCTGGGATTATAACGCAGCAGCGTGCGGCGCGAGAACTGACAAAACAGTTGAGCGAATCGTGGACCGATATGTTGGTCGAGGCACAGAAGATCGCAGATCACATATTGTCTAAGGTGTGAACAAAGAATGGCTGTGGCAATCAAGAGCCCTTTCCAGCTGAGAGAAGGTGAGGAGCGCCCACTGCTTCGTCCAAGCGACGATAAAACGGGTTCGCTTGCAGCCGCAAGTGTCGCTGCCACTCCGAGATTCGTTTTAGCTCCGCTCGAATCCCTCTCGGCGTTCGCGTTAGGCGCCGCGCAACGAGGGTCCATATCAAACGGAAAGGAATCGGGAGAGACAGAACCTGAGTCCGTTACTCAACACATTCCGAAGTTCAGTTCTTCCGAACGGGTTCTCCGAGTTCCTTCGATCAGTCAGCAAAGTATCAAATTTCAGAAGCTGCAAGAGTACGAAGGCGAAGTGCTTTCCATCAGAGAGATGGATTTTGATGCACGACTGGTAGATCTCACCGACACAGGGGCGCAGAGGCTCGAAGCGACTTTTTCGATTGATGAAGTCTCCCCAAGCGACAAGCCTCTTATGCGTGAGGGGGCGGTCTTTTATTGGATCATTGGTTTTAGAGATTACCCTAACGGTCAACGAAAAACTGAGCAGTTTGTACGTTTCCGCCGATTACCGATCTGGAGCAGGCGGGATATAGCTCGACTCGACGCGCGGGCGGATGAGCTGAGAACGCTTCTTCAGAGTGACAACTGACACACCCCCCCAGTCCGACGAGTTTGAGCTGTCGCTGTTCGGTCCCGGCCTCGGTGAATGCATCATAACGCACATCGGCGACGGCCAATGGGCGGTTGTCGACTCCTGCCTCAGTCCGGGAACCAAGCAGCCTGTCGCGCTTTCATACCTCCACAACCTCGGCGTCGATGTTGCTAATTCAGTTTGCTGGGTCGTCGTAACGCATTGGCACGACGACCACATGGAAGGCGCAGCTACACTGCTGGAAGCGGCAACGAACGCGAGATTTTGCTGTTCCATTGCGCTCACAAAAGATGAATTTCTCAGAGTGGTCGCACAAGCGAACCAGTTGATGGCGAAGTCTTCGGACGTTGCCGAGATCGACAAGATTTTTCGAATTTTGAAGGACCGCAGGGCATCACACACAACTACTCCTTTTGGTTCACTAAAATTTGCTCAGGAGGACACGCGCCTTTTCCAGCGGTTGGGAGGTTCAGTTCCTGTGGAGATCTGGTCTCTAAGCCCTTCGGCGGCTTCAATCACACGGTCGCTTCAAGAGTTTGGTAAGATGGTCCCTGATATTAATTCCGCAAAGGTGCATCTTCCTCGTCAGAAAGCCAACGATGTTGCGGCTGCACTTTTTCTTCGGGCTGGCGAGTTTCGAGTCCTACTCGGGTCCGACCTCCAATCAGATACTGCGTCAGACCGGGGATGGCGCGCTGTAATTGCGTCGACCTCGAGGCCTCAAGAGCGTGCTAGTGTTTTCAAGGTGGCGCACCATGGGTCGCGCAACTCACACCATCCCGACATTTGGCGCTTGATGCTTGAGGAGTCTCCCGTTGCTGTTATTACACCTTTCGCAAGTGGCGCCGAACCGTTACCCCGAAAGGCGGACCAACAGCGAATTGTCAGTCTGACCCAGCGCGCATATTGTACCGCTCCTTCACGAGGATGGAGTGCTCCGCGAAAAGGGCAACCGGTCGATCGAGTGTTGCAGGAGAGGAAGCTCAGAGCTATCGATCCAAAGGTGATCGGACACATTCGCCTTCGCCGCCGATTTCAGGGAGAGCCCAACTTTCGGATAGAATTGTTTAATGGGGCATATCAACTCCACTAGATCCTAATCGCGAAGCTCAGCAAGGGCGAACTCCCGCATCTTAACATTGGGTGCAGGGGTCACCCCTGCTAAGCTTGACGCTCGCACTCGTGAAACCTTTCTACATTTTCAATTCGCTGAACCGCGCCGTCGAGGAATTCCAGCCGCAGAAGCCGCCCGAGGTTACGCTCTATTCGTGCGGGCCGACGGTCTACCTGCCACAGCATCTTGGAAATCTGCGCGCGTATGTGTTCGTCGACAGCCTGCGCCGGGCGCTCGAGTTCAACGGCTACCGCGTGCGCCACGTGATGAACGTGACCGACGTCGGCCATATGACCGGCGACGTGGACGAGGGCGAGGACAAAGTCGAGAAAACCGCACGCGCGCAAGGTAAATCTCCGCTCGAAGTCGCCAACTATTATATCGAACAGTTTCAGCGCGATTGCGCTGCGCTCAATCTCGAGCCGCCGCAGGTTTGGTCGCGCGCGACCGATCATATCGCCGACATGATCGCGCTCACGAAGAGAATCATCGACGCGGGAGTTGCGTACATTACGAAGAGTGGCGTGTACTTCGACGTCGAGAGGTATCGGGGCGAGAATCGGCTGGGCAGGCTCTCGCGCCAGAGCCTCGACGAGCAGAACGCGGCGCAGCGCCTCGAGCATTCAGCCGACAAGCATAGCCCGCACGATTTCACGCTATGGGTGCTCGGCCAGCCGGACCATCTGATGCAATGGGACAGTCCGTGGGGACGCGGCTATCCCGGATGGCATATCGAGTGCTCCGCGATGGCGATGAAGTACCTCGGCGAGACCATCGACATTCACACCGGCGGCATCGATCACATCCCGGTGCATCACGAGAACGAAATTGCGCAATCGGAAAGCGCGACGCACAAGCCGTTCGCGCGGTACTTCGTGCACAACGCGTTCCTGGTCGGCAAAGAGGGAACCAAGATCAGCAAGAGCGCGGGCAAGTTCCCGCTGCTGAGCGATCTCGGGCCGGCGGGAATCGATCCGCTGGCGTTTCGGATTTTTTGCTACGGCGCGAAATACCGTTCCGAGATCGCATTCAACGACGACGCGATTCGCGCGTCACAGAACAACCTCGATTATTTTCGTGAGTTCGCGCGCAGCGTGCCTGAAGATGCGGCTGCCGACGGCGTCGAGGCGCCCGGATGGGCCGCGGAGTACTACGAGCGCTTTCACGACGCGATTAACAATGACCTGAACACGCCGCAGGCGCTCGCAGCGGCGTTGGACCTGGTCGCGGAAGCATACCGGCGCAAGGACTTCGGGGCCTGGCCGACACTGAAGGCGCTCGACGCGATGCTCGGGCTCGATTTGCAAAAGCATCGCGAGGCGGCGCGCGCGGGCGTGATCGCGCCGGACGTGCAGCAATTGATCGACAATCGAACGGCGGCGCGCAAGGCGAAAGACTTCACGCTTGCCGACGAGTTGCGCAAGGAAATCGAGCGGCGCGGCTACGAGGTCAAGGACAATCGCGACGGCACCGCAACCTACCAGCGCCGCACCTGACCGTCTTAGTATCGGGTGCAGGGGTCACCCCTGCCCAAGGAGGTGCGGAACCCACGGTGGGTTCCGCATTAAATAAAGTGATTTTTCCTTCCATCCGCGCCCGCAGCTCTGCCTTGAATGGTTGCGCGGAAGTCTCTTAGAATCGCGGCTTGACGAGTCCGATCGTACCGACAGAAGGAACCGATGGGGATTGAGTTAAAGAAATTCGACACCAGGCTGCAGGCTGAGGGTCCCGAGGTAAAGCATCTCGACCCGGCCGCGGCACCGTTTTACCTGCCAATTGGCGACGAAGTGGAAATCTTCACCGCCGCCTACAAGGCGCGCCTGCCGTTGCTGCTCAAGGGTCCGACCGGATGCGGCAAGACGCGCTTCGTCGAGCATATGGCGCATCAACTGTCGTCGCTCGTCAACGGTCCCAACGAATTGATCACGGTTGCGTGTCACGAGGATCTCACCGGCAGCGACCTGGTCGGCCGTTTCCTGATTCAAGCCGACGAGACGGTATGGGTTGACGGTCCGCTGACGCAGGCGGTGCGCCGCGGCGCCATTTGCTACCTCGATGAAGTGGTGGAGGCGCGCAAGGACACGACCGTTCTGATCCATCCGCTGTCGGATCACCGCCGGATTCTGCCCATCGAAAAGCGTGGCGAGACGATCGAGGCGCACGAAGGATTCCTGTTGGTCATTTCGTACAATCCCGGCTACCAGAGCATCCAGAAAAACTTGAAGCATTCGACCCGCCAGCGTTTCGTGACGATCGAGTTCAACTATCCCCCCGCCGACAAGGAAATCGAGATTATCGCGCACGAGGCGGGCGTCGAGCAGGATATCGCGCAGCAACTCGCGGTGCTGGGCGAGAAGGTCCGTCATCTGAAGGCGTCGGGCCTGGAAGAAGGAGTCTCGACGCGCCTGCTCATCTACGCCGGCGAGCTGATCCGCCAGGGAATCGCACCCCGGCGCGCGGCGACGGTCGCGGTCACGTGGTCCCTGACCGACGAAGCGGACAGCAAGCGCGCGATCGACGAAGTTGTAAAAGCGATCTTTCCATAAGTTGCGGCAAGATTCGTGAATCGACGCGAATGACGCCAACCAATCCAGCGAGGTCGCGTAAATGAGGGTCTCCGCAAACTCTAAAATGATCCTGGCTTCGGCCGCGATGTTCGCGGTGCTCGCAGTGGGCGCATCGGCGCCGGCGCAGGAGCAAGGGCTACAGGCGCAGTCAGGGCCGCGGCTGGACTTCCCGGCCGGACTTGCGACCGACGGCCGCGCGATCTACGTCGCGAACAGCCGCAACAACACCCTCGAGGCGATCGACGCGGCATCGAAATCGCTGCGCATCGTCGCGGGCAAGCTCTTCCAGCAAGGCAGCAACGACGGCGTCGGCGACTCGGCGCGTTTCAACAGCCCCGACGGCATGACGATCATCGGTCAGGATCTCTATCTTTGCGACACCAACAATTCCGACATTCGTAAGATCAACGTCGCCAGCGGAACGGTCACCACTATTGCGGGGACGGCAAATATCTCGGGCACCGAAGACGGCACCGGCCCGGCCGCGCACTTCAACGAGCCCACGCAGATCGCGACCGACGGCAGCGCGCTATACGTCGCCGACAGCGGTAACAGCACTGTGCGGCGCATTACGCTCGCCGACATGAAGGTCAAGACCGTCGGCGGACAGGCGGGCACGGCCGGCAAGACCGAGGGTAACTCGGACAAGTCGCTGTTCAGCGGCCCGCGCGGAGTCGCGGTGGACAAAAAAGCGATCTACGTCGCCGATACCGGCAACGACATCATCCGCAAGATCGATATCTCGACGCTGCAGAGCAGCACGCTTGCCGGCACCGGCGAGGAAGGCGACAAAGACGGTCCCGCGGCGCAGGCGCAGTTCAACAATCCGGGCGCGCTATGCACCGACGGAGCGATGCTCTACGTGCTCGACGCCGACAATCATTCGATCCGCAAAATCGATCTCACCGCCAACACCGTGACCAAGCTGACGCTGGTCAACGGCCATATCGGTTCGGGATGCGCGCTCACCAGCGACGGCAAGCAGCTGTATTTCTCCGACACCACCGAAAACGCCGTCGAGGTCGTCGATACGACCAGCGGCAACGTCACCACGCTCTTTCCGCCGGGGCAATAAGCCCGCGCGACAGGCAATCGCGTCTTGATCGATCTGCGCAGCGACACTGTAACCTTGCCGACGCCGGAAATGCGCGAGGCAATCGCGCGCGCCGAACTGGGTGACGATGTTTACGGCGAAGACCCGACAGTCAACCAGCTCGAAACGATGGCGGCATCGATAGTGGGCAAGGACGCGGCGCTGCTGGTGCCGAGTGGCACCATGGGCAACCTGGCCGCGATGCTGACGCATTGCGCGCGCGGCACCAAGACGATAGTCGGCTCGCAATCGCACACCAACCTTTACGAGGCAGGCGGCGCGTCGGCTCTGGGAGGCATCGTGCTCACCGCGGTCGCCAACACCGAGGACGGCGAGCTCGACACCCACGAACTCGCGCGCGAGCTCGGCACGCCGGCCGACGATCATTTCGCGCAGCCCTCGCTGGTGGTGATCGAGAACACTCACAACCGATGCGGCGGCGCGCCGATCAAGCTGTCGCACATGGCGGAAGTGTCCGACGCGGCGCATCGAAGAAAAATTCCGCTACATCTTGATGGAGCGCGAATCTTTAATGCGGCGCTCGCGCTCGAGACGACGCCGAAGGAAATCGCGAGCATCGCGGATACCGTGTCGTTCTGCTTGTCGAAGGGGCTGGGATGTCCGGTCGGTTCTCTTCTGTGCGGCAGCCGGGAATTTGTCGCCGGCGCGCATCGGACTCGCAAAGTGCTGGGCGGCGGAATGCGGCAGGCGGGGATAATCGCGGCGGCGGGAATCGTCGCGCTGACCACGATGGTCGATCGGCTGGCGGAGGATCATCAGAATGCGCGCGCGCTGGCGCAGGGACTAGCGCTGGTCGCGGGACTGAACGTGCGGCCTGTCGCGAATCGAACCAACATGGTCGTGTTTGACGTGGACGGTGACGCGCAGGCGTCGCGGCGTTTCGCGGCGGCGATGAAAGAGCGAGGCGTTCTCATCTCGCCGCGCGAAGCGACGTCGTTTCGCGCAGTGACGCATCATGGAATTTCGCGCGCCGACATCGATCGAACAGTCGCGGCCGCGGCAC
>JBAWCX010000260.1:0-14350 GCA_049590495.1 Binatus sp. (SeqCode) | reverse complement strand
TGGCGCGAACACGTCGTTGGCGATTTCGATCTGGCTCGGATGTATCGCCCACTTGCCGACGGCGCCGAGCGTCGCCGCCCAGGTCGCCTCACGCCGGTAGCCGTCCGGATCGCGGAAATTGCCGAAGGGCCCGTCGATCGCGTCGATTCCGTTGGCGCGGCACGCGGTGATCATCCGCACGCGCGCATGATGCCAGATGTCGCCGGGATATCGATTCGCCGGATCGCTCGCGACGCCGAAGCGCATGCCTTGGCTGGCCGACAGATCGCCGAAGCCGAGGATCAGCGCTTCGAGCCGCGGCGACGACGCCGCAATTTCCTCGACGCGCGCGAGCGCCGCGCTTTCCTCGATCAGCGCCTCGAGGCCGATCCTGTTCTTCAGATGCAACTTTGTCTCGAGCTGCGTTAGCAGCGTGTCGAAGAACCAGATGTCGCGCGGCGCCTTCGGCTTCGGCACGATGATCACGTCGAGCTTGTCGCCCGCGCCCTCGACGACTTCGATCACGTCGTCGTGCGCCCAGTGCGTATCCGCGCCGTTGACGCGCACCGCGCGAATCTTTTTGCCCCAATCGAGATTGCGCAGCGCATCGACGGCGTTCTTGCGCGCCGCTTCTTTCTGCGCCGGCGCGACGGCGTCTTCAAGATCGAGAAAGACCATGTCGGCCGGGGTCGCCATCGCCTTCTCGATCATTTTCGGACTCGAAGCCGGCGTCGAAAGCTCTGAACGTCGTAGTCGCAGCGTCATGATTGCTCCTTGTGCGCGATTGATACACCCGCGTCAGCCAGCACCTGCTCGGTATGCTCGCCCAGGCGGGGCGCTCGCGCGTAAATTCCCGACGGCGTTCCCGTCAGCTTGATCGGGCATCCCGCGATTATCAGCGGCGGATTATCCCCGGGCCGTTCGACTTCGACCAGCATCCCGCGCGCCCTGGGATGCGGGTCCTCGAAAATATCTTTGGCGGTGTTGACCGGGCCAACCGGCACCTTGCCGCCTATGGCGTCCACGATTTCGCGGGTGGTGTGCGCTTTCGTCCATTCGGTGAGGATGCCGCGCACGAAGTCGGCATTTGCGACTCGCCGATTGACGTTGCGCGTGCGAGTGTCGCTCGCCAGCTCGGGCCGTCCGATTGCATCGCAGAGATTCTTCCAATGATTCTCACCTGGCGCTGCGATCGCGACGGCGCCATCGCGCGTCGGAAAAATATCGAATGGACACAGCACCGGCGTCCCGTTGCCGCCCGGTTCGCGCACGATGCCGGCGCTCGAGTAGCTGTAAACGATCATCTCGCACAGCGCGAGAATCGCGTCGTACATCGCCACGTCGAGAAATTGTCCCTGCCCGGTCCGCCGCGCCGCATGAATCGCCGCCACCACTCCCAGCGCCAAGAGCGTGCCGGGATAAATGTCGCCGACGCCTGGGCCGGCTTTGTAACCACCGCCGCCCTGCGGTCCCGTGACCGCCACCAACCCGCCCATGCTCTGCGCGACGATGTCGAACGCGGGCCAATCCGAATACGGACTCAGGCCGGTGCGCGGATCGCCGAAGCCGCGAATCGCCGCATAGACCAGCCTAGGATTGATGCCGCGCAGCCGCTCGTAACTGATTCCCGCGCGATCCATCACGCCCGTCTTCGCATTCTCGACGACCGCGTCCGCCGTCTTCACAAGCTGGAAAAACGTCTCGCGGCCCGCGTCGGTCTTGATGTCGAGCACGATGCTGCGCTTGTTGCGATTGACGCTGGCGAAGTATCCGCCGTAGTCGCAGCCTTTTCGATCGGCAGGATGCGGCCCGAGGCTTCTGCTCATGTCGCCGGCGGGCGGCTCGACCTTGATAACGTCGGCGCCGAGGTCAGCCAGCAGCATCGTGCAGTATGGACCGGCCAGCGCCTGCGTCAGATCGAGCACGCGAACATCCGACAGCGGTCCCGTGCGCGCGCTCATCGATTTCCCCAATGCGAGCGGCGCTTGATTAGCACCGTGCGCTCGCCTTCAAACACGATCGTCCCGTCATGCTTGGTGCCCCAATGCTTGAAGCGCACGATGCCGGCGTCGTCGCGATCGGCGTCGCGCTTCTCGAGAACTTCGCTGTAGGCATACAGCGTGTCGCCGTGAAAAACCGGCGACGTGAACCTGATTCCCGTGAGGCCGAGTTCGGCGAGCGCATTTTCGCCGGTGTCCTGCGTCGCCAGCCCGATGCACACCGAGCCGGTGATCAGCCCGAAGACGAGCCGCTGTCCGAATTGCGTCGAGCGCATGCGATGCTCGTTGTAGTGGCCGTCGGCGGTGTTCAGCACCAGCTTCGTGAGCATCTGATTTTCGATCTCGCCGATAGTTGTGCCGCGTGCGTGACGCATTTTCGCGCCGACCTCGAAATCTTCGAAGTAATTGCCGGCGCCGGTCAGCTTCGAGATTGTCGCACTCACTTCTTTACCCTCGGCAGCAGGCGATCGGAGATGATTCGCAACTGGATTTCGGAAGTACCCTCGAAAATTTTCGTCAGTCGCGCGTCGCGCCAGTAGCGCTCGAGTGGGAAATCTTTCGTGTATCCGTAGCCACCGTGAATCTGAAGCGCCTGGCTGGTGACGCGCTCGGCCATTTCGGAGGCGAACAGCTTCGCCATCGAAGCTTCTTTGTCGCATCGCCGCTTGCTGTCGACTTCGGTAGCGACGAAGTACATAAGCTGGCGCGCCGCTTCGATCTCGGTCGCCATTTCGGCCAGCTTGAAACGAATCGCCTGGAATTCTCCGATCGGCTGCCCGAACGCGACTCGTTTCTGCGCGTATGCCAGCGCGTCCTCGAGACCGCCGCGCGCGAGCCCGATCGCGCGCGCCGCGGTATGCACCCGAGCCACCTCGAGCCCGCTGACGGCGCCGTAAAACCCCTTGCCCTCGCCGCGGTCTTCGCGCTCACGGCCGAGCAAGGCGTCAGCCGGCAGCTTGAAGTTGTCGAAATGCAGCTCCCACGTCTTCCAGCCAAAGTAGCCGATCTTACGAATCGGCGAGCCGGTCAGCCCCGGTGGAAACTTGCCGCGCTCCTTCAGCACCAGGAACTGGCTGATGCCTTCGTGGCGGCGGCGCGGATCGGACGGCTGCTTGGTCCGCGCGAGCACCGAGATGAAATCCGCGCCGTCGGCGAACGTGCACCAGGTCTTGGTGCCGTTGAGCATCCAGCCGTCGCCGTCGCGTGTCGCTTTGCAGGAAACGTTGGCGAGATCGGAGCCCGCGTCCGGCTCCGACAGAGCAGCCGCGCCGAGAAATTCTCCGCGCGCCATCCGCGGCAGATATTCGCGCCGTTGCGCTGCCGTGAATCCGCCGCCGAGTCCGTTGCCGCGCGCGATTATGCTCGCGACGCTCATCCATGCGCGCGCGAGTTCCTCGGTGATCAGCGCGTACTCGAAGGCGCCGAGGCCAAGCCCGCCGTATTCTTCCGGGATGACGACGCCGAAGTAGCCCATCTCGGCCAGCTTGTCCCGCAACGACATCGGGATGTCGCCTTGCTCGGGGTCGAGCTTGTTCGCAATCGGCAGAACCTCGTTCATCGCGAAGTCGCGCGCCGCACTCTGAATCATCCGCCGCTCGTCGGTCATGTAGCTCACAATGGCGCTCCTCTGCGTTTGGCGACCAGGTTGGTCCGTTCGTAGCTGATGACGAGTTCGTCGCGTTGATTGCGGGCTTCGGTGCGCCACGTGACGATTCCGAAGTTACCGCGGCTGGCGGATTCGCGCGTCGAGACCACGGTGCTGCGCGCGCTCAACGTATCGCCGGGATAGACCGGGCGGTGAAATTCCAAACCGTTGATGCCGAGAAACGGCCCGCCCGCTTCGCTCAAGTCCTCGACCGAAAGGCCGACCACCGTGCACGCGACCAGCATCGGATTGACCACCACGTCGGGATGACCGTGCGCGCGCGCATACTCGGCGTTGAAGTAGAGCGGGCAATGCGCGAGGGTCGCCGTGGTGAACAGCGAATTGTCGCCGGCGTTTATCGTGCGGCCCCAATGATGCTCGAAGATCTGGCCTTCGCGGAATTCCTCGAACGAATGACCTTTGTGCACGAGCTTGAACTGACTGAAATCGGGATCTGCCATAGACCAAGCTCCTAGCAGAACTCTCGTCGCGCGGCGAATCTCTAATCAGCAACCGAGACGCGCGAACCCGGATAGAATGCCTTCTCGAATGACGGCCGCGCTACTATCCGCGCGTACCAATCCGTCATATGGGGCAAGTCGCGCCAGACGTTTTCAAGGCCGATGTCCGACATGCGCACGATCGTCGGAAGGACGCACAAGTCGGCCAGCGAAATTTCATCGCCCGCGAGCCACGGCGAGCCCTTCGCGATTGCGGCGTCGATTCTCTCCACCGTCTGGCGCAATCGTTCAGCGGACTCGTCCAATTGATCCTTCGAAAACCCGTCGGTGCCGAATCGCCGGTAATGTCCCTTGCGCAGCGGCGTTGCCTCGATGTACCGCGCACGCTGCGCGTCGCTCATCTGGCGCCATCCATTGAGAAACAGCCCGTTGAACGACGGCACGCGAATCGCCGCGGTCGGCACCTCCTCGATGTACCGCAGCCACGCGCGGACTCTCGCCCGCCCGTACGCATCGCGAGGCATCAGGGCGGTGCCTGCGTCCGGAGCAATCTCCTCGAGATATTCGCAAATCACCGACGAATCGATCACGGGCCGGCCGTCATGCACCAGCGTCGGCACGACACCGTTGGGATTGAGCGCCAAATACGCGGGAGTCAGATGCTCGCCGCTGGCAAATTCGATCGGATGACTGGTCCATGCCAGCTCCTTCTCGGCCAGGCACAGTCGGACCTTCTGACTGCATGTCGAAATATGCGCGTGATACAGCTCGATCACTTAATATCTCCCGATTCCGGCTCTGCGATAACTTACAACTATTTCGCTGCGTCCAGAAAATGGTCGCCGCCTAGTGGCGGGATTTCTTGGCGCGAGCCTTAGCAACTCTCTTAGGTATGGACTCTTCGACAGGCTCAGCGCGACTCGTGGCAGTGAAGAACGCGAACATCATGAAGGCGATCATCAGCGCGAAGGTAGCTAAGGACACATAGAGCGACCATCGACGGATGGGAGTAGGGCGCAATTCGACCGAGACATTGTGTGTCCCGGCCGGAACGTTGAAGGTTATCTCGCCGCTGACTGATGCAGGCGAAGTCGCAACTTCCCGATCGTCGACCAGTACCGTCCATCCCGGATAATCGAAAAGCGAATCCTGCATGAGCGCGGGTTCGCTCGCATCGACCGTGAACGACTGGCTATGCGAGCTGACGGCAAGCTGATGTACGACCGGCGTGGAGCGGACGCCCTTGAGCAGCACGCTGTCGAAGTAAGGACGGTATTGCACTGTTCGCGGCTCGTACTCTTCGCGAGTCGACGTGTTCAGACCCAGGTGAGCGATTGAGTCCGCTGCGTAGTAGCCTTCATCGTAAGTCAGAATTCCCTTGGGTGCGGTGTGCGCGACGTTGAGCAGCACCAGGCCTGCGAGCGCGGCCGACGCCAGCCGGGGGCCTAGTCGTTCGAAGGCATAGAGCGCCAGCAGCGGCATGAACAGCGCCGGAACGCACAATGTGCGCCACGGATAAGCGAGGTATTGGAGCGTGTCGACGTGCTCCCAAATCGTCCACGACAAATCGGTTGCTAGCAGCGCGGCGGCGGTCGATGCGCCGGCAAAGACGATAGCGTCAAGGCGGCGGGTGCGATTCGCCGCGCGTATCGCGATAACGAGTCCTGCGACCGCCAAGGCTATGTGAGCGAGTCCGAGCGAGTACGAGATACCGTTGGTCGGACCGCGTGACGCGTAGCCGAATCCCCACGGCGACCAGAACAACTGGGACGGCCAGATTATGTAGTTGGTCCAATTGAGGAAGCCGGTGCGCAGAAGATCGGTCTTGACCAGGTCGCGTTCAAGCAGTGCGGGAAGCCAGAAGAACGCACTGAGTCCCAGCCCACCGACCATCACGCCAGCGCCGGCCGCCGCGGTTTTCAGCCGATGATCCGAGACGAGGGAACGGACAGCGACGATTGCCGCGAACGCGGGAAACATCAGGAGCGCGATCGCATTGTGTGCCAGCGGCAGCATCGCCACGGCCAGCGCGCCTAGCACCACACTGATAGCAGTCGGGCGCTGAAGAGCCGCGATCAGACCGAGCAGCGCCACCGGAGCCATTGCGATAGCGGACGACTCGGCAAATCGCGCAGACACGTAGATATCCAGGGACTGATAGGGCGCGAACAGCCATGCGCCCGCGGCGCAGATCGAGGCGACCCTGGAAAACTTGAGTTCTCGGCCTATCAGGAAGATCGCGATCGCGCCGAGTGCAAACAGAATCGCCATTCCAAATTGAAGCGAGTTCGCCAGCGAGAAGCCGACCTTGAAGAAAGGCAACGCCATCGCGTAGATCAGAGGCGGCGCGAATTCGAAAAGCGGCTGTCCGTGCCCAGCACCGAGATCCGGCGCCCATACCGGCGGAAATTGATGATCGCCCAGTATTTTGGAGAATTCAGTCAGCCGCGGCGGGTACTCGAGCGAGTCATGGCCGTTGAGCAGATTCACGCCGAAGAGCGTGTGCGTGAAGAGCAGGATCAGTACTGCGAGCGCCAACGCCGTTCGCGTCCGAGGAGTATCCCAAGGGGTCGCGATTTCCGCCAGCCGCGCGGTAATCCTGCGTTCCATCGCCGCGTAGCTCGGCTTTCGCATCGCCTGCGCGATCAATCCCACCAGGATGAAGCCGGCGATCAGTAAGATCGGCTTGATAGGACCTGGCCGGTATCGCACTTCGATTTGATGTTCCCCCGCGCCGACCGGGATCGCGCAGAAATCGGGATATACCCGAAAGATTGGCGTGGGCTTTCCATCGACGGTGGCTTCCTGGCCTGGAAAGTAAGTGATCTTGAGCAACGCGTAGCAGGGGCGCAGCAAAGCCAGTCGTGCGCTATAGGTCTCGCCTTGCTTGCTTTCGGAAACTATTTCTCCGCGTGGAGTCAAAAATCGAGGATCGGGCGGCGGCAGCGCTTGAAACATTTTCCATTCCGGCACTCCCTTGATATCGCCTCCGAGCGCGATCACCGCGCCGGCGCGCACCGCGGGATTCTGCATCCATCCCCAGTCGCGGTTGAGCACGCTCGACAGGGAACCATCGTAGCGCGCGCCGATATCCACCAGGCCGAAGTAACCCTCACTGGAAGCTTCGTAGACGGCGAGATTGCCGTGAACTGAGCGACGCTTCCAGTAAGAGGGCGCTGTGTGAGTCACCGGCGCCAGCACCGCGCGCATCGCGAATAACTCGGCCTGGTAGGGATCCTGCTCGTTGAGTTCGGCCGTCACGTCAGCGCTCCACGGCAAGCTGTGATAAAGAAAACTGAGCTCATCGAAGCCGGCCAGCGTCAGAAACGAATACGGCTGCGACGCGGCGATTAGGAAATTCTTGGCCCACATTCCCGACGGACCGTTCCATACGCGGCCCGGGCGCTCGCGCATTATCGCGCGGATGTCGGCCAGCGACGCGTCGAGATCGGGGCCCTCGCGCGCGATTCCGGCAAGACTCGCGTCGCCCCATATGTTGTTCAGGCGCAGGTAACTCGCGCGCTCGGCGAAAATAACGATCGCGATGGCGCCCAATGCGATCACCGTCACGAGTTTAGCCGCGGATCCGGCGCGCCAGGCGGCCTTGACGATTTGGGCGAACGCCCAGGCCGTCAACAGCACGGCGAACAGTTCGAAAACCGATTCGAAACGGCTGACGTGAAACGTCCCGGGCAGTCCCAGCGCGAGCATGAAGTATCCCCAGGTCGTGCGGCCGAAAAAAATCGCCAGCCAGACCCCGGTCAGAACCAGCAGGCGTCGCGGCATCGGCCTTCTCCACCGATACAGCGCGAGCAGCGATGCGGCCGCAATCGACAGCGACATTACCGGCCAGCGGCCGTCGTCGAAAAAGTGCCCCGACAACAGCGTGTTGAATATGTTGCGCGCTCCCCACGAGTCGAACTTCCAAACGTCATCCCAGCGGCAACGGTTCGCCTCGCCGCTGGCCAGCAGCATAGGAACGACGAACCACGCAAGCAGGATGCCGGCGGGAATGACGATCGATGCGGCGCGGACGACTCGCCGCGAGCGGTCGCCCCGCGGTCCGACCAGCGCGATGACTGCTATCGAGACAATTAGCGCGTAGCCGAACACGACATGCGAGAGTGCGGTCGCCGCGATGAGGCAGACAGTAAGGATTCGCCACCGGCCCGTGTTGAGCGAGTAGTTGGCGAGTCCTAGCGCCGGCATCAGCAGGTTGTAAGACATCAGTTGCGTGTAGAGGCCGGAACCGCGCCGAACATACGCGCCGTAAGACAGCCCATAGCGGCTAAGGTCGCCAATCTCGCTAACTCCCAAGATAAGAATTGTCGCGAACCCTGCCGCGAGCGGCTCAAGACCGAATAGGCGTGCGCCCAGATAGGTCGAAGCTGGTAACACTACCATCAACAGATAGTAGAGCACCGCGAATGACGCGGGCGCCGAGGCGAAATGACTCGTGATCGAAAGCCAGAGTCCCGCTATCATGTGCGGAAGCGGCTGATAGAAGTGCCACAGCGGATATCCCGAAGCCCATTGCGACATCCATGGGTCAAGGAACGAGTCACCCGTGGTAAGACTGGCCAGGCGCTTCGACGCTGCGATATGGAAGCTCAGGTCGTTGACCGGCACCCGCTCAATGCGAATTTCCGGCCAAAGCAATATTGCATTAACGACTAGCGCAAGCCCTAGCAGTATCAGTCCTGGGGCTTCCGCGCTGAGCCTCGCCGAATTGGGAATTCCCCGCCACCCTCTGACCGGACGCGGTACGGGGATTGGTGCTTCGATACGAGGTTTTGCTTTCGCTGCCGCCGGCATTCTTCGCTAACTGAATCCGCGAAAATTTGTAACCCTAAGGGATTAGAAGCACCCTGCCGACCGCCTGCCGGCTCTCGATGTAAGCATGCGCCGCGGCGGCCTCCGATAGCGGAAAGGTTCGATCGATCACGACCTTTAATTCGCTCCGGGCAGCCTCGTCGATCAGACGCTGGATCATGTTGTGGGCACGGTCGGTGCCTATCTCGGCGCCAAGGAAAACTCCGGTCAAGGAACGATTGCCCGCCATCAAGGACGACACGTCAACCGTCATGGCATCGCGTCCCGCGGCGCCGACCATCGAGACGCGGCCGCGATAGGCGAGCGACAGCAGGCTGCCCTGCAACGTCGCGCCACCTACAGGGTCAACAACGAGATCGACACCCCGGTTATGAGTAATATTCATGACCGACTTTACGACGTCATCAGTCTTATAGTTGATCCCGTGATCGAGACCTAGCGGCTTCAGCCGTTCCAGGCGCTCGTTGCTCGACGCTGTCGCTAGCACGGTCGCACCGGCCCGCTTGGCAAGCTGGATTGCAGCGACGCCGACACCGCTCGCGCCCGCCTGCACCAGCACCGTCTCTCCAGCCTTCAGCTTGCCGAATTCGAACAGGCAATCGTCCGCGGTGCCGAATGGAACCGGGATGGCCGCGGCCAGCTTGATGTCGAATCCGCGCGGCACCGGCCATGCGTTGCGCGCCGGCACCGATCGCAGCGCCGCGTGCGAGCCCATAGCATTAACGGTGGTGACCTTCTGTCCTACCTTCAGGTCTGTGACCTCCGAACCTACCTCGACGATCTCGCCGCCGGCCTGGTAGCCAACAACATGAGGCTTACTGAACAGCGCGCCATGCCAACGATTGAGCGTGTCGCCGCCCTCGATACTTACAGCCTCGACGCGAATGACCACGCCTTTGGGATGGCACTCGGGATCGGGAACATCCTCGTACTTGAGGACTTCCGGACCACCGTTTTGATAATAGACCGCAGCTTTCATTCAATGTCTCCTCGTCAACTTACTCGACGATCGCCGAATAGATGATGTTCCTGAGTTGTCCGCGGAAGTTGAAGGTGGCCGACGGCATTAGCTGAGTCATGAAAATCACCACCATGTCTTCCTTCGGGTCCACCCAGAAGATAGTCGAGGCCGCGCCGCCCCAGTAGTACTCGCCGCCGCCGAGGCCGCCCGCTTCGACCTGGCCGAGCGTCATCGCGAAGCCGAGCCCGAACCCGACCCCTTCGTACGCAGTCTCCGAGAACGCGCCAATCGCCAACTGGCTGAGATCTTTGCCGCCGGCGAGGTGGTTGCGATGCATCAACTCGATGGTGCGGGGTCCCAGGATACGCGCGCCACCCAGCTCGCCGCCGCGCCGCAGCATCTCGCAGAAGCGCAAGTAGTCCGCCGTCGTCCCGGTGAGTCCGCCGCCACCCGAAAAAAAGGTGGGCAGCTTCAGATAGTTGCTGCGCTCCGGATCGTCGATCAGCTTCAACGTTTTGTCGGCCTCCCGCTGATAGTTAGCCGCGAAACGATCCGTCTTGCGCGGCGCCACCATGAACGAGGTGTCCTTCATGTCGAGCGGATCGAAAATCGTCTCCTGCAGATATTGGTCGAAGCGCTTTCCCGAAATCGCTTCGACCAGGTAGCCGCACACGTCCGTCGACAGGGAGTACATCCAACGCTCTCCCGGCTGGTAACGCAGCGGCACCTTCGCGAGCTTGTCCGCGAACGCGCTGAGCGTCTCGCCCGCACCGCGTCCCACGCCGGCTTCGCGATAGGCACGATCGACGGGATGATTGGTGGCGCCGTAGGTAAGTCCGCCGCTGTGGCTCAGCACGTGACGCATCGTCATCGGCCGCGCCGGCGCCGCGGTCTCCATGCTCGCACCTTCGCCGGACACCCACACCTTCTGATCGCGCCACGCCGGGATGAAACGCGACACCGGATCGTTGAGCTGAAAGTGACCCTGCTCGTAGAGGGTCATCAGGGCCACCGATGCGATCGGCTTGGTCATCGAATAGAGCCGGAAGATTGTATCATCTGCCATCGCTTTGTGGCGCTCGCGATCCATCAAGCCTTGCGATTTGAAATACGCAACGTGGCCGTGTCTCGCCACCAGCGTCTGGCTGCCGGCGATTTTGCCGGGCGCGATATAATTCTTGTCCAGGTGTTCGGTGATCCGATTTATTCGTTCGGGCGCGAATCCGGCCCGCTTGGGTGCCAGTTCCATATGGCCTCTCCTCGTTGCGTCGATCGGCTAAACCGTGATGCTACTGTGCGGACTGCTTCACGGCCAGCGTGATCCTAAAAGTAAATCGGATCGACGTACAAGCCGCGGGCGGCGGCGCCCGGTGGCTCCGGGATGCCGAATGAAATCACCACATACCGTTCCAACTCGCTCGCCAGGGCGCGCACGCGCTCGTATCCGGCGGACGCCTCCGACGTGAACAGCGACAGTCTGTCGAGACCGCGATCGGAAAGCCATCCGCATTGCGCGCGGACAAGCGCCTC
The DNA here is from genome assembly GCA_049590495.1 of Binatus sp. (SeqCode). Taxonomy (GTDB): domain Bacteria; phylum Desulfobacterota; class Binatia; order Binatales; family Binataceae; genus Binatus. The sequence continues at coordinate 2,941 of JBAWCX010000260.1, read as the reverse complement.
GAACTCGTCTTCCGCGTCCGGCGAAAATCCCCAATCCAGCGCGAGTCCGCGTCGCGACTCGATGCGCTTGCCCTTCGACTCGATGATAAACCGCACCGTGTCGCCCGCCGGCCACACCCCCACCACCGCGCGATCCGTCATCCGCACCCGTTCCCAGCAGTAGTCGCGCGGCGACCGTTCGACGCGCGCGGTGAACGACTCCACCGTGTACGGCAGGTACATCTCGTCGTTTTCGTGCGTTGCGTTCAGAATCTCGACGATTCGCGACGCGTCGCCCGACGTCGCCGGTCGCCCGATTTGCGGACCTGCCAACGACGCGCACGGAAGTTGCGCGCGAATCTGATGCATGCTCCATCGCGGCGCGCCGGCAAAGCCTCGCAACATCGCGGCATTGTCGACCGACGGATACGCGGTGTTTCCGTCCGCCGATCCCTCCGGATATTTCTCGTCGATTACGCGGTTTATCGCGCCCCACAGGCCTTTCTTCTGATGCTCCGGAAGAATGCGCAGATGCGCGAACGCGTGCGCGCGATAAGGGCGCCCTCCGACCCGCACGGTGTGCAGCGCGGCCACGTTGACGCCCGCCGGCTTCCCATCCACGAATCCCAGCGCAACCGCGAAGTCGTCCATCAGCCGCGTGAACGCAAAGTAGTCGTCGCCACGCTCGATCGTCATCGTGACGCCGTCGCCCAGCACGATTGGGCATCGCCGCTCGATGTCCGCGAGCACGGCCGCGTCCGCAAGCGTCGCCTCGCGCGACACCACCGCGAAATCAAGGATGCGCTCGCGCTTGAGCACGGTGATTCGATGCGGCTCGCGGTCTTCGACCTCGATCGACAGCAGAAATTTTTTGTCGCTGGAGCTTTCAAGTCTGGCCGCCAGGTGGAAATCGGACATCTGCTCGACTGACGCCACCGTGAAATCGCCGTAGCTATCGCAGCACCGCTTCCATCCGCCGGTCATCACTTCGTGGCGATACGGAAACGGCGCGCGCACAGACATATTCAACGCGCATCGAGCGTCGAGCTCGGCCTCGGACGCGCCTTCGCCCGCCGAACTGATGCGCTCGAGATACCACTCAAGCTGGCGTCCCGCCGGACTGTCAGGCATTTCGTGAAATTTCTTCACCGCAGCCACGCTGATGATCTAATACGAATTCGCGCAATTGTAGCGCATCGATATGCGTTCCAGTTTGAGCCGCACCGGATGGGAAAATGTCAGGAAAGCTCAGGCTCCGACCCTAGCCATCCCTGGGCTCGCGAATCATCGTCAGGATCGCCAACAATTGATGTCGCGAGAGGACGTAGCCAAGCAGGCTCAATTCTTTGAATGCCCGAAGTTCGCGCCGCGTGATCTGATGACGCTTGACGAAGGCACGATCGGTAACGAAGTGACGCCACTCGTCAGCCGTCTGTTCGCGCGGTGGGATTCTGTCACCGGGATTCACCACGGCGGCAGCCTCGGGATGGGTGAGTAGAAAAATCTGCTGTCGGCTGACGCCGAGCGCGTCTTCAAGCCGGGCCATCAGGGTAAGCGACGGTTTGCGTTTTCCGCTCTCGAGGTATGCCACGTGACTGGCTTCGACCCCGAGCTGTTTTGCCAGAGCGCGCTGCGTCAGATCGAGTTCTTTGCGTTTCTGTTTGATCAGTCGCCCGAGACTGTTTTTCTGGCTCATAGATCGTACTCGGTAAGCAGTGCGCGTCTCAATTTTGCAAAATGAATCAGTCCAGCCAGGTACTGAAGCTTCCTGGTACAGGGCAGTCTTTCGCCGAAACAGAGACCATATCGATCTTCGAAGTATTTGAGCACCGTCGAGGATACCGCCCCCGGAAGTTCTTCAACGACGGATTTCGAAGATTCCTTTTTCCTGGGGCTCATAAAAATCTTTCGCGCAACTGATTTCGGATACACGCCCATGCTCACCAGAACGTCCGCCGCCAGCTCCTCCGGATCCCGCAGATGCTCCCCGTAGGAGGTATAGGTCAAAAACTGAGCGTGCTCTTTGCGCGAATCAAAGAGCTGGCCGGTCAGGTGATGGCCCATCTCGTGTGAAAATGCCGCACCGACCGCAGCCGGATGATGCGCCGTGTTCACGCAGATCAATGGCAACCGCGACCCGCCCATTTTTCGCACGTAAAACCCCAATAGGGCAAGCCCCGCGGGTCCACTAAGCTTGGTGAGCCGGAACTGAACTCCCAACCCTGACCAGAATCGCGTGAATTCCCCGGGCGAAACCAGCCTCACCGGTTCTTCGTTCAAATGCGGCCATACCGAACGTCTGGCTTCGGCAATTATCGCTTGAACCTCGCCGCGTCCGAACGATCTACGCAGCGGGCGCGCGTAGTCGTGTTGCTCGAGAAACCGAATTTCCGAATGGACGCTGCGGCAAGCGGACGACGAAGAGCGCGAAGCTGCGCGAGTCTTCAATATATCGTCTGCCAATCCGTCGAAAAGCGAAGAACTCTTTCTGGCAACGCTCATTGTCGCGACTCCTTCAGCAAACCTGACAGCGTCTGTAAAATAAACACAACCTGTCTAAACGCTGCCAACGCATTGTTTACTTAACACAAAACAATACGAAAAAAGAAGAAGCGAATTAGCCGGATTTCATCCCACCACCTGTTGACTCTGTGTTAGCGAATCGAGCTAAAAGTGACCGAAGGTCTGCTCTCCAATGATTGGATTTGCGAAATCCGGATCGCGAAAGCGTCAACTTTTTGCAGTTCATCATCACCGTCCGATACTTCCCACCCCACTCGCGAAGAGTCGCGGGCCTCCGCCGCGCCGACGCAGCCGTACCTCCCTCGTCCATTTTGCAATCGTTCTAATCACAAAAAAAGGAAACTACCAATGGAATTACGCCTCTTAACTACTGAAGGCGAACGAGACCTCTTCGCCCGGCGCCTCGCCGACGCGCGCGCCCGACATGGCGCCAGCTACC
>JBAWCX010000259.1:0-2003 GCA_049590495.1 Binatus sp. (SeqCode) | reverse complement strand
GCTCTACACGTCGGAGGGCGATGACCTGCGCGCGACTGTGAAATGCGCCGACCTCGCGCGCGCCGAGGATATCGGCAACGAAGTCACCTACGTCGTCAATCGCAATATCAACTTCACGAATATTTGTTTCGTGGGATGCCAGTTCTGCGGCTTCAAGCGTCAGCGCTGGGAGGCCGACGCCTACGATCATTCCGACGAAACGATCGTGCGCAAAGTTGCCGACGCGGTCGCGCGCGGCGCCACCGAGATCTGCATGCAGGGTGGCATCAACCCCGATATGCCGCCGTTCAAGTATCGCGACCTGCTCGACGCGATGAAGCGCGCGTTTCCCGAGATTCACATCCACGCCTTCTCGCCGATGGAAATAATGTACGGCGCCAAGCGCGTCCGCATGGACTATCCGGAATACATCACGATGCTCAAGGAGCACGGGCTCGGCTCGATTCCGGGCACCGCCGCGGAAATCCTCGACGACGGCGTGCGCGAAATCCTGAGCCACAAGAAAGTCGACGTCGCCGCGTGGGTCGAGATTATCACCACCGCGCATGCGATCGGCGTGCCGACGACCTCAACTGTCATGTACGGCCACGTCGAGACTCCGCACCACGTCGTGAATCATCTCGACTTGCTCCGCACGATCCAGAAGGACACGCACGGCTTCACCGAATTCGTGCCGCTCCGATTCATCCATCAGAACACGATGCTCTACCGCAAGGGTTTGGTGTCGCCGGTGGATCGCGGCCAGCTGGATTTCCAGATGTACGCGTTCTCGCGCCTGTTCCTGCGCGGGCAAATCGATAATATCCAGACCTCGTGGGTGAAGTGCGGCGTCGATCTCGCGGCGCTCACGCTCAAGGCCGGATGCAACGATCTTTCGGGCACGCTGATGGAGGAAAGCATCACCGCGCAGGCCGGCGGCGACTCGGGCGAGTTTGTGCCCGTCGATTTGTTCGAGGAAAAAGCGCACGAGATGGGCCGCGTCGCAGTCGAACGCACCACGCTCTACAAGAAGCTCTACGGAAGAAAGGCACCCAATGGCGCGCGGCCAATCGCGACCCCTCCCGCCCCGGCAGATCACCACGCTAGCGGGGGGAGTGGGTGCGGCTAAGTTCATCCGGGGGCTCGTTCGGCGTATCGATCCCGCTCGGCTGACCGTCGTCGTCAACACCGGCGACGACGAAACCTTTTACGGGCTTCACGTCTCGCCCGATATCGACACGGTCACCTACACGCTCGCGGGCGTGGTGAATCGAGCGCAAGGCTGGGGACTCGACGGTGAATCGTTCAACGTGCTCCCTGCGCTCGAGCGCTTTTTCGGCAAGCCGTGGTTCGGCCTTGGCGATCGCGACCTCGCCACACATCTCTATCGCACCGACCGGATGCGTCAGGGCGCATCGCTAAGCCGAATCACCGCGGAAATCGCGGACTCATTTAGAGTCAGATCGCGAATCATACCGATGAGCGACGATCGCGTGCGAACTTTCGTCAAGCTGCGCGGCCGTCGCGCCATTCCCTTCCAGGAATATTTCGTGCGTGGACGCGCGCGCGGCGTCGTTGAGAAGATCGATCTGCGTGGAATCTCCGGCGCGCGCCCTACTCCCGCGGTCCTCGACGCGATTCGCAAATCCGCCGCGGTCATCCTGGCGCCGTCGAATCCGTTCGTCTCGCTCGGCCCGATTCTGCATTTGGCGGGCGTGCGCGACGCGCTCCGCAGCGTGAAATCGCGGGTCGCGGCCATCAGCCCAATCGTTGGCGGCAAGACGCTCAAAGGTCCCGCCGACAAAATGCTGCGAGGACTCGGCATGGAAGTCTCTCCGCTAGGAGTCGCGCGCCTCTATCGCGATTTCGCCGGGCTGTTCATCCTCGACAATGCCGATCGCCGCTACGTCGAATCGATCGAATGGCTTGGGATGCGCGCGATTGCAACCGACACCATCATGACCAATCCCGAGCGCGCCGCCGCTTTGGCTGAAGTGGTTCTGCGAGAGCTTGAGGTATAGTAG
>JBAWCX010000258.1:0-10941 GCA_049590495.1 Binatus sp. (SeqCode) | reverse complement strand
GCCAACAGCAGTATTATGCACGCAGTGAGCTTGGAAATACCAAATGACTTCGGTCTAAATGTAATGCCGGAAGGGCAACGGCTTTGAACTGACCTCCGGAATCGCGGTCAAAATCTCTCCGACGTTGCTGGCGAAACGAAGCGTCACCGGAGAACCATCCCCCAGGATGCAAGCGTTAAAATTCACTTTGGTCAGCGCCATTATGTCTTCCAAAACCTGGCTGAGGCTCGTCTCACCGAAAACCAGGCGAACTCTGAGAGGCGTCGGAACCTCCCTACCAGGATATGTGAGCAGGGAGGGTACGTAACCCGATGTCCATAGGAAAGCGTTTGCCCTATCGAGCTGGAGGGCCAGGCCGCGAAGAATGGGGCGCCGCCCGTCGCGGAACAGTTTTAAATCGTTGGGCTTGCGAATCTGTATCCCAGTAATACTTGTGCCCGCGGGGGTCGCGCTGAGAAACCCTTTAATTTCTTCTTTGTTGAATAGGGTTTTGCCATGAATAAATAGTTCCCGCGGCGCCTTGGATCCATGCCATAGCTTATAGGTATTAACACAGCGATTTATGATCTCGGTCGCCGTATCTCGGTTCAAGTGATACTCGCCTAATTTGTCGGATGCCCAGGAACCGACCGCTCCTTTGAACACAATCCCCTCTCCGGTCTGCAGAAACATCTGCGCTCCGCAGCAAGCTTCGAACGGATCTCGCGGGTTATTGGTCCGCTTGAAAACGAGTCCGATATAGCACACACCGTCACGGATGTCGGCCAAGGTCCAGGGTTTAACCCCAGCCTTGTAATAGATTGCCGTGCTCAAGTTCCATGCGACGGTTGCCTCGTCCTGTAGCTTGCGGAGTGGTTTGCTATACCGATTGAGATATTCGTTGGGCGCAATGGTCGTTTGCCGGACGATCTGCGTTACCGCTTCGCAGTCCAGGAGCTTTGCTTTGAGTTGATTGTGAAAGTGGTTCTCATAGAGATGCTTTTCGGCAGCGCGGTTCGCATTAGCGAAAAAATCAGGAGAGTCCAACAATTCCATTGCTTTTGCATGGCTCAGATACACCTCTGGTTTTACGCCTTCCGATTTTTTAACCTTTGAGCGTGGCCGGCACAGCCTCCACACATCCTCGGGAATAGCGACGAACCAAAGGGCGACCTTAGGGTCCTCCTCTGTCACAAATCGCTTGATAGGATTCGCATAAAGATCGACGGTATCAAAAACGCGCTGATGAGGATCTGTTAGTTTAACGGCCCGGACGAGCGCCGAATCGTTCACTTCTAAGCGAACGCGCGGTTTCGTCGGCCACGCAGTCCGAAAGACGGTCTCGAATCCGGGAAACATGACAGAGCTCGCCACTTGAGGATCGGCAGGAACAATCGATTGCAGTTTGACCGCCCACGCCTCGAACTGACGCATGCCCTCTGAAGTTCCGATCAGTCCATACTGAAGTCCGCTGTATTCTTGAGGCGGACCGAAGAGTGTCAGCCCCTCCTTTGGATCTTCGAGCTCTTGGTCATAGGCAAACCGGAGGCGGGGCTCGTCGAACGAGAGCAGCCTTTTGCGAGGAAGGTTTAAGCTAGAGCTGGCCGTCGTCCTGATCATCGTCCTCATCCTCCTCCTCCTCTTCTATCAGCTCGATGTCTTCCGTCTCATCGAGTGCATTTGTCGGTCCTTCGATGTAGTTCCAGGGACTTATGTAGATGAGGGGATTCATAGACACGCGGATGTTTTCTTCGTCGTTAACAGACAGGTTTAATTCGGAGCCGCCGTGCGCAATCACGGAGCAGAAAGCAAAGAGACGATCCCGCCACTCTGGGTTCCACCATTTCTTGCAAACCCGCCGTCGCGCCCTATGCATTCGTTCAGCGCTATTCCAAGGCGTTTCGCCGTCATTCGTGAAGATCACGTGATGGCGCAGCAATAAGCGCGGAAAAGGACTCAGCTGAACGGGGGCCGAAACCGCATAGTGCCAGAACCCGTCCCGGACGCTCGTCCCGTCGCTCAGCCGTTTGCTCTTGCGGCCGACAAGTTGCCGAAACGTCCGGCGCTTGCGGCCTACGCGCGAGCGAAAGAAGGTCTTGTTCTTAGGCAACTGCGCTTCTTTGAAAAACCACGCCGCGAATCCATTGGCCATGGTGCAATGCTGCAAACCGGCTTTCGTCATCGCACCATCCCATGCCTGCCGGACGAGATCGTTGACGATGTTGTTGGCTTCGGAACGCCGGATATTGAGCTCCACGTCGCCTTCCTGAATGAAGGAGAGCGTTTCCTTTTCGCGCACCGCTGAAAAAATAGCCGCTCCCATCAAGCGACTCTTGACCTCCGCTGCCGTCTCAAAAGTAGCGATATCGGAACCGTGAACGCGGTGGGGTCTCGTGAGACCTGACGCCAAGTCGAGCAGTTTGTTCGGTGGGCCATCAAAGCGATGAAAGCGGAGCTTCCCCGGCAATTCAATCCGGAACCAATTTGAAAAGTGTCTGTTATCCGAGCGAACCAGCTGCCGTCTCTTGTCGAGCGTCCGGCGATGCCACTCGCTGACGCAATTCGGCCCTGATGTCGAAGATTTCAGGGCGCCCTCGCGATCGAGAAGCGCGAGAAGCTGCGCCAAACCCGCAGCCCAATTGGCGTCAAAGCGGACAAAATTCAAATCGCGAATGATTTCGTGCGTGCTTTTGAACGGAAAGTAGTCCAGCTTTAGGGGGACGATGAAATCTTTCAGGCTGTGCTTACGCTGCGCTTCGGCCGCTAGGTTGAGCTCGCGCAGTGTGCCGTCCTTCTCGTTCGATTTCTGTGTTGACACGAACAGAAAACGGAACGCATAGGCGTCTATCGCCTCCGCGATATCTCTCCAAAATAGCTCACCGCCCAAAAGCTGTGTTACATCGCACCAGACCTCGTACCCAGCGATGGCAAGCTGCGTCGCCAGCCATTTCGCAAAAGGACTGTCATCAGGCGTCGCGTGACTAAGGAAAAGCAGGCGGCGGCCTATCGCATTAGATAGCTCCCTCTCCACCTCTTGAAGTTCACCTGGAACGCCAGTCGTCTTCTTCGATGTCGCGTTGCTTGTCTTCTCTTCAGTGATATTCATCCAATTCCGCCCTTTTTTTCAGATGAGATCGTGATCGCGAGAAGTACAGGTCCAAACAGCGCGATTTCTCATCGACCTCATTGTGGTTCCATATAGAGGTCGTCTGCGGGCGCGGGGGCGCCGACAAACCACGGGAGAAATTTCGGGGGTAATGAACGCGTGCTTCCTGTCGATACTTCTCCGCATCCCCTCCACCGCCACAAACCATTCTCTTTGGAACAAGCGAAGACTTTCAAAATAGCACGACGGGAACTTCGACGGTACGCTCGCGCTTGTGTTAGAGGCGGCCGGTACCGCACCTCGAACCGATCCTCGCGGCACGAATCGCTGCGTTATGTTGACGGTCGATCGCGCTTGGAAGCAGGTCGGCTTCCTGTGCCAGTCGACTGTCACGCGACGTGCGGCGTAATGCAGCCATCACGCTAGGCCGTTTCGGCCGTTGCGGGGCGTGCGGCCGTTGGAGTGGCCGTTCGTTTCGTACGCTTTGTAACGTTCAAGTTGCTTGTAAATCGTTCGCCGTCCGACGCCGAGGATTTGTGCGGCCCGCGACTTGTTGCCGCCGGCAAATAGTATTGTTCGGGCAATCAACTCGCTTTCGACCTCCTCCAACGTGGAGCCGAGCCGGACCGTGAAGCCCAGCCTCGGCCCCGGTTGAGACGAAAGCTCTTTCGGAAGATCGCCAATCGACAGCATCGGCGACTTGGACATGATCACGCCGCGTTCGATCGCGTTGCGCAACTCGCGCACGTTACCCGGCCAGGAATGGGCCTTGAGTGCCTCGAGACAATCCGGGGCGATCCCCTCGACTGCCTTCCGATGCTCCCGGTTAAATGTGCGGAGGAACTCTTTGGCCAATAGCAGCACATCCTCGATCCGGTCGCGTAATGGCGGAAGTTCGAGCGACACAACGTTCAGGCGGTAATACAGGTCAGCGCGCAGTCGGCCCTCGCGAATGGCGCGCTGAAGCTCACGATTGGAGGCGGCCAGAATCCGCACATCGACCGCCACCTCCCCGGAGCCCCCAAGCCGCGAAATCTTCTTATCTTCGAGAACGCGGAGCAGTTTGGCTTGCATCTCCGGCCGCATCTCTGTGATCTCGTCGAGCAGAAGGGTTCCGCCGTTAGCGCGTTCGAAACATCCTTCGCGACGGCGATCCGCGCCCGTGAAGGCGCCACGCTCGTGGCCAAACAGTTCGCTTTCGATCAGGGTCTCAGGAACGGCCGCGCAATTGATGGGGACGAAGGGCCGGTTGCGACGCGGGGATTTGTCGTGGATTGCACGTGCGGCCAGCTCCTTCCCCGTACCGCTCTCGCCAGTAATGATGACCGGCGCGCTCGTGGGCGCGGCTTCTTCGATCAGGCGTATGGCCCGGCGTATCGCTAGCGACTGACCAACCAATGTTCGCTCGCGAGTAAAAAATCAACCCCGCCTCCCCCGCACAGCCGAAGCGTACAGATAGTAGGACTGTGGATAACCTGTCAACAGATCGGTTCTTGTTTTTGTCCCGCTGTTAACAAAACCTTAACGATCTTTGCGGAAGGACGTTCTCGCGTGGCTCTGCACCGTTCGTCGGATCTCAAGCGCCGAACCAAGAAGTGCGATTGCGCGCGCCGAGAGCGAGCGAAGAGGCGCCTCGCGCCTCGGCCAACCGGTGGGCACTCGCGTGAGAATCCTGGCCGCAGTGTGCCGATTTTGCACACCGCATCGATAAAATCGGCGAACCAGCTAAGCTTCTCGGGCGTTTTTCGCAAGTGTGCTGAAAGTGCACAGGCACACTTTCTCTTCCGCCAAATGATCGCCAAATTCCTCTGTTCGAGCGCGCGTCCAGAACCGCGTCGCCTCTGGTTCGTCACCGTTCAGGGCGGATCGAGAAACGGCATCGCCGTTGCTCAATGAGTCCTCGGCTGAGTGTGGGGTTGCGGGAAATCTTTCGATGCCGGGGGTCTTCCATGCCATACCAAACGCCGCGTCCAGTCACGCTGCGGACGCCCGTGTCGCCCGCAACGATCGACGAGCTTGTCTCCGATCCATCGCGCGCAAAAGGTCTGGTTCTCGAATCCGTTCCGGAGCTCTTGACCCAGGTCGCGTCGCGCGTCGCCGCGCTCAAGACGCTCGAAGGCGCGCTGCTCTCGCTGATGCTGAGCCAGCGTATCGCGGCTCGAAGCTTCAGCAACACGAATGCACTGTTGGCTGCGCCCGAACTCGCCAAGCTCTTCGGCGTCCCGGAATCGTGGGTCAGAGAACAGGCTCGCCTCGGCAACCTTCCATCGCTCAAACTCGGCCACTACGTTCGCTTCCGGATTGAAGAAGTCGAACGCTACCTCACAGAACGCGCCAATCAAGCCGCTTGACTTCTGTTCGGTCGTGCTATACGCTACGTATAGTATGACTGCGGTGGAAATCCGTGCGCTCAGGGGAAAACTGGGCTGGACTCAGATGGCCTTGGCCGAGGCCGTAGGAGTAACCTCGAACACCGTGGCTCGCTGGGAGCGCGGCGAAATGGCGATCTCCGAACCGGCCTCCAGACTGCTCCAGAAAATCGCCGCCGAAGAAAAGTTGCGGATTGGGAAGAGGTGAGGGCGCCATGGCTTCAATCAAACGGTTCCACGAGAGCGGATGTAAGGGCGAGAGTTGCGAATGCGCGTGGCGGCTTGACTACCGGCCCCTCGGAACCAGGGGGCCACGCAAGCGGCTTTATTTTCCGACCAAGAAGGAGGCTGAGAAGCATCTTGCCCAGACATCCATAAAGGTCACGCGCGGCGAGTATCTCGACCGCAGGCAAGTTCCCACATTCGCCGTCACGGCGGGGCAATGGCTCGAGTCCAAGATGGACCGCAGGCCCAGCTACACCGAGGCGCTGCGCGCCCGTCTCAACATTTATCTTCTGCCGCGCTTCGGCCCTCTGCGTCTCGACCAAGTTTCCGTCGCACCCATCGAAAAGATGCGCGACGACATGCGCGAGCTCGGCCGCTCCACGATTACGATCAACGCCACCATCCGAATGATTGGCGGCATTTATCAAATGGCAATCCGGCGCGGCCTCTGCACAGCCAATCCCGCCGACCGCGTCGAACGCGCCTTCGCGGGAGACCGAGAACTCAACGGCGGCGAAGATATCCAAGCCGACCAGGCAACCCCTGAGACGGTTCTATCGCCGGAAGAAATCAGCGTCATGCTCGGCAACGCCGATCCCGGCCTCTACAAAACTCTCCTCACGTTTCTTGCCGCAACGGGCCTGCGCTCCGGGGAGGCGCTGGCCCTGCGCTGGTCCGATTGCCAGCTCGGCGGACCCGAGCCAAAGATTTTTGTCCGGCGCTCCCTCTCCTGGACGCGCGTTCATGGCGAGGACGTGCGCGCGCGCTTTTACCCACCGAAAACAAAATCCGGCCACCGAGTGATCACCATCCCGCCGGAACTCGCGACGGTCCTCAAAAAATGGCAGCTACAGTGCCCTCCGGGAGAACATGAGCTAGTCTTCCCAAATCCCGAAGGGAAGCCCCTGAGGCGGTCTGTAGCCCTCCGGCGCGGCCTGTGGCCGGCGCTTCGCAGGGCCGGGCTCCGGCGCGTCAACGTGCACAGCCTACGGCACTCGTTTGCGTCGGCTCTGATTGCGGCAGGCAGCCCGGTCACAGAAGTACAATCCATCCTTGGTCACAGCTCGCCGGCGATCACCCTAAACGTCTACGCGCATTGGTTCCGCGCGACCAAGACGACTGCTATGGCGAGCGTCGTCCGAAACCTCCTTAAGACCGGACTTAAAAAAAGTGGGCAAAAAGTGGACAAAAATAGAATGCCGAGCATCGCGCCCCGCGAGAGACGCCTCGCCCAGATTTCTCAAAAACCCTTGTAATACTTGGTCCAAAAGAGATGGTGCGAGAGGGGGGACTTGAACCCCCACGCCTTGCGGCACTGGATCCTAAGTCCAGCGCGTCTGCCATTCCGCCACTCTCGCCTTGTGGGAAAGCCTTCAAAGATACTATTCTTTTTTCAGCCAGGACAATCATTGATTCGCCGCTAGGGGGCTGACTCTAGCCCCATTTTGGCGTTTCTCGGAATTCTCTGCGGAATGGCAAGCCGAGAGTTTGAGGGCCGCTTCTTGAAGCATCGCCCAATCGACGATGGCAGGGCCGAGAGTGGCGCCGCGCCCGGGCGATCCCGGGCCGCCGCTTGGGACGACCCGGGATCTACAGCGCAGTTGATCCGACGCTTATCAGAAGTTCGTTGACGGGCTGCTCCCCTGAAGGTCGGGGTTCCCATCCACGTCGAGGAAGCATGCCTGTGCTACGTAAGAGCCGAAAGGAACGACCGAAGCGGAGCTGCCGTCAAACTTGGTCTGATAGTCGGGCGTCGTGCTGATTTGCGTGTGACTGTTGATCGAACCCGTCCCGTAAGGATGGCTCTGGACCGCCAGAGAACTGTTGGAGCAACTGCTGCTCGCAGCGTTGGCGCTGCTGACCAGGTTGAGGGTCACCGTTTGGTCGTACATGAAGGCGCCGTCTGAGGTGACGTTGCTCCGGTTGGCGTCGAACTGGAACATTGCCTGGCAACTTTGCAGATGAGTGGCGGTGCAGGAAGTTGGGGTGTGCGAGTGGGTGAAGGCAACCGCATAGTTGACCGCGAAAGTGACCGATGAGGTGTTGGTGTTGCCGGCAACGTCCGAGCACTGTGCCTTGATCGTATAGGTGCCGATACCGCTGCGGGACGAACTTGTGAAGGCAGACGTGCTAGTGGTGCCGGCAGTTCCGGCGCCGCCAGTGGGTGTATAACTGCCGGTCCCGGTCACGGTGATTCCAGCCGCTTGAGGCAACGAAAAATCGAGGGTGAGCGGGATATTAACGTTCGAGACGGCCCCGCCAACGCTGCTTATGGAAGCTGAGAGAGACGCCAATCCTGACCCGGGACTGGGATCGTAAGCTTGCACACTCACGGCGATCGGACCAAGCGTCTGAGGTGCGCTGGTCGGCGCGTTGATTGTAACGACGCACGGGGTGTTATCGGTTAGGGATTCGGCCTTCAGAATGAGGTCGAACTCGATTCCCGGCCCGACACCAATCCCGGCTCCGGGCGCGTGGGCCGCGATCTTAACGAAGTATTCGCCATAGTACGAGGGATCAACGTCCGGATTGGTCACGACGACATAAATTGGGGTTGAAAGCCCTGGGCTAAAGTCACTCGAAACCGAACTTGGCGTAAAGCTTGAGCCGTCGAGCGAGATGCCGAAGGCGTCGGAGATTTGCGTGAAAAGGGCTGCGTTGGTTGAAGCGACATCAATGTTGACCGGATTCCCGTTCGCGTCCGCCACCTGAGTTACATCCAGAACTCCGACGGTCGCGTCGGCCGTTCCTGTGCATGCGTTCTGCCCTTGCCCTGGAAATACGATGATATCGCCGGTCGCGTTGGGAGCCGTCACGGTGAAGTTGAGTGACACGGAACTTGAGGCGTTGCCCATGAACGTCGCCGAAGTCGCGCCGCTCTCATTGCCGTACTCGAAGGGGCCATTGGCTATCGCGTCACACGTGAAGCCGCATTTTTTGGTGCAGGTTGATTCGGCCCAGACTGATGGCGGATAGCCCGACAGAATTAGCGCGAACAGAAACCCGATTAGTCCGAAGCGCAAAGTGTTCGCACGGAACGTTATGCACTCGTTTCTAAGATTAATCCAAGTTATGCCAATTTTACACATTGATTTACACCTCAAATACTTAAATATAGAGTTTACGCGTGTTTAAATGTATCAAAATAACGTCAGCTGTCAATGGCGGCACTAATTATTTATTTGTCGAGGATTTCCGGCAGCCGGCCACCTTCCAGGCAAAGGTGGCAGCGTTTCACTTTATCCTGACTTTCGCGGAACTATTTAGTCGCGATGAACCGGCATCGCCTCGGTCTCTCGGCTCAGGTAGGAAAATCGCTTCAGATTGCGACTGCGGTGCCTTTCGAGACACCACGCGCCAGACTTGGATAGAATCCTAAGTCCAGCGCGTCTGCCATTCCGCCACTCTCGCGCGACGTGAAAAATTAGAAATTATTGGAAATGCTTGCCCTCGGTGAAGGGCTACTGGATAACCTGCTGGGTCGGCGTCGCCATCGGCTTCGGAGTTGCGCGGATATGCTCGAAGACCGTCTTGTTGGCGGTGGCTAATTGACCGATGGCGGTCACGATCCTCTGCGACATCTCGCCAGTCGCTTCTTTGCCGACTCGAAACACGGAGGAATCTTCGTACACCTCGCCCGGCAGCTTGTCGGCGTAGATTGTGAACGCGACCGATACCGCGGACATCGTGCCGGTCAGCTTGCTGTCGACGCCCGGCAATCCCGTGAACAAGTCCACGCACCAGAGATGCACGCCGATGCCGTACGCGTCGGTGTGATCGACGAGCCGGTATGCGACCGAATCCTTGACTTTGTCCTTGACGTCGGAGCAAAAGTCTCCGCCAACGGGATCGGAGCAATGACAATCCACAAAAATGCTGAGCCGGTTATCGTTGCCCGCGGTTCGGCCGTCGGCGGGAAAGATCAGTAGCGCCAGGGCCAGCATTCCGATTAATACTGTGATGTTCGGTTTCAAAGTAAATGGCAGGGTAGCCGAGTCGGAGCGATCGGGGCAAATGCCTCGTTTTTCGCATGGCGACACCGCCCTCGCCGCGTGGTAGTATTTGCCGGTTACCTTCTAAGAGGAGTTCGAAAATCATCGTATGTTAAACATGATTCAACCGGGGCGTAATCGCCTTGAATCCGCGTGGCGTATCGTTCCGGCCATTGCGGCCGCCGTCGTAATCGCGTTTGCGGCAATTCTCTCCCATCCGTCGTGGGCCGACGACCCGAACACAACCGTTGCGACGGTTGGCAATCACAAAATCAGCGAGAAGGACCTCGATGCGAAGGTCAAGCCGCAGCTAGACCAGATGCGCGCGGCGCTCGAGAAGCGCGTCGATCAGCTGATCGCCAGCAAGACTTTCGACGTCAGGCGCCAGACGCTCGAAACGATGACGGACGACTATCTGATCGGGCAGGCCGCCGAGCGCGACAAGCTGAGCGTCGACGACTATCTCAAGAAAGAATATTCCGGCAAATCGGCGGTGACCGACGCGGACGCGAAGAAGTTTTATGATCAGAACAAGAGCGCGACTACCCCGTCCTACGACAAGGTCAAGCCGCAGGTGCTGTCAATGCTGAACCACCAGGCGCTGCTCGAGCGGCTGCGCAAGAACCAGCCGGTGAAGATTTTGCTCGAGCCCGCGCGCGTCGCGGTCAACAGCAGCGACCATCCGGCGCTCGGCGCCAAGGATGCGCCCATAACGATCGTCGAGTTCGCCGATTTCCAGTGTCCGTATTGCAAAGCAACGGAAGCCACGCTGACCCAGTTGCGGACGAAATACGGCGACAAGATTCGCCTCGTCCATATGGACTTCCCGCTGCCGTTCCATTCGCATTCGCTCGACGCCGCGAAGGCCGCGCGATGCGCCAATGACCAGGGCAAGTTCTGGCCATACCGTAACGCGCTGTTCGCCGATCAGGCCAAGCTGGCGCCCACCGACCTAAAGACCACGGCCAAGACGCTCGGGCTGAATACGGCCAAGTTCGACACATGTTTTGACAGCGCGAAATACGACAGCCTGGTCAAAGCCGACCAGGCCGCCGGCGAGAAAGCCGGCGTCGACGGAACCCCGGCGTTTTTTATCGACGGCCGGCCGTTGACGGGAGCGCAGCCCGCTCCGAAGTTCGAAGAGCTGATCGACGACGAGCTGGCAACCGGCGGCGGCAACAACAAGCAAGCCTCGGCAAAGTAGATCTTTACCAAGCGGAGCACTGAAGTCCGGCGCCGGCTCAAGGCCAGCGCCGGACTTTTCTTTTTC
>JBAWCX010000257.1:0-5144 GCA_049590495.1 Binatus sp. (SeqCode) | reverse complement strand
GCTAGCCTCCCTGATGGTCCTACGCCTTCGGCACCGGGCTTCGCCTTCTGGACATTAGCTGCAGACCGCCACCCACGAGCCCGATCGCGAGCGCAGCAACGCCCCAGGAAGGACCTGACCAATCGATCCCAAGCGCAGCGTCGGCGGATATAGCACCCGGACCCGTGAAGGCCACCGCCAACGCACCAGCCGCGAGAGCGAGGTTGTACTCAAAGCCGCCATTTTGAACGAAGTAGCCTTTTGGCAGATGAACGCTCACTATCGCCACAAACATGACCGAGACAAACCCGGCAGCGGCCAGCGGGGTCAAGAGGCCAGCGGCCAGCGCCAGGCCACCACCTCCCTCTACGAGGGACGCCATCACCGCTTGCAGCCGCGGTGGTCGAAAACCAAGTTGTTCCATCATCTGCGTGGTGCCGGCAATGCCGGGACCCCCAAACCATCCGAACAACTTCTGAGCGCTGTGCGCTGCCAGAGCTAACCCGAAGACGACACGAAGGATCAAAAGTCCAAGATCCATGATCTACCTCGATATAGGTCTGCGGCATTCAATGAGATCAAACTCGGTTATCGGATCCTCGGTGTGGCGGCATGCCCCCCGGCAGGCGAGCCGATTTTTTAGAGTGTCGGTCTTCCGACCGAATCGGCTGCGATGGAGCGATTACACTCGCGGTGCTCCGTAGTGTCAATTGTTTCAAACCGATCCCCGATGACGAGGGACCGATTGTGGAGCGTGCTGAGCTCGTTGGCCGGCAACGATTCGCCATTAATCGGAGAGCTTGCTACAGTCGGCGGTTCAGAATGCGATTTGTACGGAGGTAAGGGTTTTATGAGTGACGCCGACGGCCTTCGTTATACAAAGATACCACTCAACAATGGCTCCGATGAGATTCCGGCGCTCGGTTTTGGCACGCTGATTCCTGACCCGATCGCGACAAAAGACGCAACCAAGGCCGCGCTGGAGGTGGGCTTTCGTCAATTCGATTGCGCCGAACGTTACCGAAATGAAGAACAAGTGGGCGAAGCGATGCGGGAGGTGTTCCAGGAGGGCAAAGTCAAACGGAAGGACGTTTTTGTCGGTACGAAGCTCTGGAACAACAATCATCGTCCCGAACGCGTCAGACCTGCCTTCGAGGCAAGTCTGAGAAGACTGCAACTGGACTATGTCGACGTATACTCCATCCATACCCCATTTGCTTTCAAACCCGGGGATGACCAGGACCCGAGGGATGAGAAGGGCAACGTGATTTATGATGGTGCGACGACCCTGACGGATACGTGGAAGGCTATGGAGAGCCTCGTGGACGAACGCCGGTGCAAGGTTATCGGATTATCGGACGTCAATCTGGAAAAGCTGAAAGAGGTGTTCGAATCCGCACGGATAAAGCCCGCTGTTCTTCAAGTCGAATCCCATCCATATCTCCCTGAATGGGAGCTGCTCGACTATTGCAAGAGGAATGGCATCGTGCTGCAGGCCTTCGCGGCGTTGGGTCATGGCATCGAACCGAGGTTGCTCGACGATCCTGTCATCACACGCATCGCCAAGCGCGTCAATAAAACCCCCGCTCAAGTCCTACTGGCATGGGCGGTGCAGCGCGGCACGGCTCTTCTCACCACAGCTACGGACATCCACTTCATCCAGCAAAATTTTGATATCTCAACTCTTCCCGACGACGCCATCAAGGAAATTAATGAAGGGATCACTACACGAGTCAGGCTCAATCCGGTTGTAGAGACGGGCGTCCCCGGGTTCATTCCAAGGAGAAGCTGAACGTCCAAGCCGGAATATCCCGCTGAGCTGAGTATGACCTACGGCATACGCTAGCTGCTGGATTTCAAACCGAAGAGGTTCTTTGTCTTGATCGCCTCGGCAACAACCGCAGGGACCATCTCTTCCCAGGTTGGGTCTTGTCGCTGGATCCGTTCTAGAACGTCCGGCGTGTGAATCGACAGCAGAGATTCGTCGTAAGCGTGAATGGGCACGACGCGCCCGATCGCCAGCAGCAAGTCACGCAAGTGATTCCAAGGTGGTGGAATCGGCCCTTGCAGCGCCGTATGGATCTCGTTAGAAGCGGGGTCGCGAGTCGGATAGACGTACATCTTCACCGAACGTTTGAACAGGCGTCCCGCGGATTCAAGCACGCCACCTGGCAGGTCCGTGAAATACCGCTCGTCCGCCACCACTTGTGGAACCGCAGGCAACCCAACCGCGAGCCCGATGAGGCCGTCGGTGTAGCCGGCCAGGTACTCGGCCAATTGGTAGTAGGCCTCGAACCGCGAGATGAGAACGTCGAAACCAAGGGCCCCGAGGATTTCCGCCCGGGCGAGAAAATCCTCGTGATCGAGGCCTTGGTTCGCGCTCAGGTTCCGCAGCGTCATCTCAGCCAGCACTACGGGCTTTTGTCCTTTAACGCCTGGCTCCTGCAAAAACTGATCGAGCGCCCTGGTGAGGAGGTCGAGCGTGAGCTTGGTCGCGGGCCTGAAGCTGCCTCGCTCGACGAGGACTGGTTTCTTATAAAGAACCTCCGACGGCTGCACGACCTCACCGTCCGCCGTGAACATTGCGGCGTCGGTCAGTCCGCGCTCCACCAGTTGGAGGCTAAGCAAGCGATTGTTCACACTCGCGAAGGTTGGTCCGGTGAGCTTGATCATGTCGATGTCGATCCGTTTGCGAGACAGTTCGTCCATCAGTGAATCGATCAAGTCCGCAATACTCGCGCGTCGCAAGAACGCGCCATGAATCAGGTTGACGCCGAGCACACCGAGCGCGTCCTGTTGGTATTCGGTGGTTGAGTCCAGGAGGTGAGCATGAATGAAGATACTGGACGGTTCCTCGCGAGGACGGGACTGAAATCGAACCCCGAGCCAGCCGCGTCCTTTGCCGGATTCCCCGTAGCGGCTGGTGGCCACGGTGTTGGCGAAGGCGAAGAACCTCTTCGTATCGCCACGGGAAGGACCGAGGTGTTCGAGCAATTGGGCGAACTCCAGTCTGAGCATCGCCTCCAGGCGTTCCCGGCTCACATAATGCTTTGCTGGACCATAAAGGGAATCACTGACCGACATGTCATAAGCCGAGATGGTCTTTGCCACCGTTCCGGCGGCGCCGCCGACCTGGAAGAACCATCGTGAGACCTCCTGGCCGCCGCCAATCTCGGCGAATGTTCCATAAGTCGTGGCGTCGAGATTTATCGCCAACGCCTTTTGACGCGTAGTCGAATCGCTCTTATCCATGATCGGGCGCCTCCGCGCGGGCATGTCGCGCTACTTTACCGGATGACTTGAACGAGAACTGGCTACTCTCCACCAATGTGGGCCCCCTTCTCCGCTACCGAACGACGCATGAGCAGGATAAAAAATACCAACAGCAAGCCGACCGCAGCCGAAAAGGAGAAGACGTCGAAGTAGGCCAGTGACGACGCCTGTTGAGCTCGCGACTGGCCAAGAACGCCCAACGCCATTTGATGTGACAATACAGTATCGCCGTTGTGCTGTAGGAAAAACGCCTGGCCCCGCGTCAAGAGATTGTTGACCGGAGGGTTCAGGGGATCGAGGCTTTCATTCAGCCGCAGAGTATGAAACTGCTCGCGTCGTTCCTGAATAATTTGAGCGACCGAAGTTCCCACGCTGCCGCCTTCGTTGCGCAGCAGAGCGAGCAATCCAACGGCAGCGCCGCGCATTTCCTTCGGGAGATAGATAAACGCCGCCACGTTAAGTGGGGCGAATAGCATCGAAAGTCCAGCGATCACCACCACCCTCGGCCACACCACCTCCCACGGACTAATTTCAAGGTTGAGGTGTGCCATCCAGTAGTTTCCGATGGCCATCGTGAGTAATCCGCCGGCCATTAGATAGCGGGCATCGACTCCGCGAGATAGCAGGGCGCCGACGACGACGAGCATGATGATCGCGAAGATTCCTGATGGCGATAGAACCAAACCCGAAGTGGTTGCGTCGTAGCCAAAAAGGGACTGCAGCAAGGCGGGAAGCGAAATGGTGTTGGCATAGAGCACTGCGTAGGCGCAGAAGATAATGACGCAGCAGGTGCCAAAGTTTCGGTCGGCCATCGTCCGGAGCGCGACTAGTGGATTGCGCAGGTGCAATTCGCGATAGATCAAGCCGCCCAAGCCGAGTACGAACAGGATCAACAGTCCCTGCACGCGATAGAACCGATCGCCGAGCCAGTCCCACTGCTGCCCCTTGCTCAGCATGATCTCCCAGCAAACCATGGTCACACTTAGCAGACAGAGGCCGAGCACATCGAAGGGTTCGCGTCGATTCCGACTCTTGGCCCGTTCAACTTGTAGATATTCCGGGTCTTTGACAAGCGCGTGGCACATCAAATAGGCCATCAGGCCGACAGGCACGTTCAGATAGAAGATCCAACGCCGCCGTAGTTGTCGGTGATAAAGCCGCCGAGGGTCGGCCCGACAACCGGCGCGAGAAGTGCCGCCATCCCAAAGATCGTCATAGCCTCGCCTTGTTTCTCTTGCGGGAACGCATCCAGGAGCACGGCCTGGCTCGAGGGTTGGAGACCACCCCCGGCCACACCCTGAAGCGCACGAGATGCGATTATGAAACCAAGGCTTCCGGCCATTCCGCACAAAGCGGACGCCAACGTAAAGATCGCTATCGAGAGCAGGAAATAGTTGCGCCTGCCCAGCCGCAGCGCGAGCCATCCGGAAATCGGCAGAATGATCGCATTGGATGCGAGGTAAGTGGTGATGACCCACTCGCTGTCAACATTGGCAGCCGACAAACCGCCGGCAATGTACCGCAAGGAAACATTCGCGATTGTGGTATCCAGAACCTCCATGAAGGTCGGGATTACCACAGCAAACGCTATCAGCCAGGGATTGGCCGATCGCCTCGCGAGCGGAACCTGGAGCGTTGCGGCACTCATTGAGGAGCGGGCGCAGAAACGGGACCAGTCGCGGATACTGACGCTTGAAGCATCTTGCCGGCATTCGGACCGGTCGGCGTCTCGTGGATGTACACGTACGGAGTGACCGATAGCCCTATGAACAGTGGAGCGACGTCAGGATCGTAGTTGGTCAACTCGATTCGCACCGGCAGCCGCTGCACAACCTTGACGAAGTTTCCGGTCGCATTCTCGGCCGGCAAAAGCGCCAGCGTAGATCCGGTTC
>JBAWCX010000256.1:0-1628 GCA_049590495.1 Binatus sp. (SeqCode) | reverse complement strand
AGGCTATGCATGGAGGCGGGACCGAGGATCGAGCCTGAAAGTAGCGCTCGATCCCACTTCGCGAGGTCGACAACGGTAGAGACGATACTGCCTGCGCCATAGTAGAGGTCCAGACTTACACCGTCTTCGCGAGAGAAGCTGCCGACGCCTCTGTAAGGCACCGCTATTCCGGCCTTTTGGGCTTCGTAACCATTTCCGCTATCGGACATTTGTAGAGGCGCGAAGATGTTTGTCTCCAGGAATTCGGAATAGGACTTCCCGCTGATTCGGGACACGACTTCGGCTAGCGCCGCATAGCCGGTATTACTGTAGGCCGATTGGGAGCCGGGCTCGAAATCGGGCTTGTCGGTGGCGAGAATGTCGAAGATCTTATCGGCAGCAATGGGACCTTGAAGAGGCCACTGGTGCTCCGATGTAAGCGGATAGTTATGCAGGCCGGAGGTATCATAGAGCAGCATTGCCAGCGTGATTTTGCTGGCGTTCGGAAGTTGCGGCAGCCAGGTCGAGAGTTTGTCGTCGAGCGAAAGCTTCCCGCGCTGATGCAGTAGCAGGATTGACGCGGCAGCGAATTGCTTGCTGACACCTCCAATGGCAAACCGCGTGTTTGGTGTGACTGGCCGCTTTCGCTCGATATCGGCGAGTCCGTATCCGCGCGAAAAGAGAACTCTGCCTTGATATAGGACCAAAAAGGCGAAGCCCGGGGTCCGGCTCCGGCTGGCCGCTCGCTCGCCAATTTGGTTGAAGACTTCTGGCGATGGCGCCGAGATAACCTCCGTGGTCTGGGCGGTCGCAGCAGGTTCTGGTGCCTGGGCGGCGGCAGCAGGTTCTGGAGTCTGAGCATTCGCAGCAGGTCCCGGTGTCTGGGCTGCCGTCGCTGCATGTTCCGGCGCGTTCCTCAGCGCCGTTTCCGGCTTGGGGAGGAAGTATCGCGTCCCGAAGAAAGCGGCAGCGCCGACTATCGCGATCACTAAAGCGGCAATCGACGGAACGATCCACTTGGGGCGGGCTGGCGTAGCGACCGCGGCAGGCGCCGGCGCGGCAGTCGGCGCTTCGCGACCGGGCGTGGTAGGACGCGGAGCCTTGGAACCTCCGCCGTCGCGCTCGATACGCTCGAGCCAGAACTTGGCGGACTCTGCGATATAGTCCAAATGCCGCTCGAACGGCGGGGTGATCGCATCGAGCCAATGCGGTGTGCCCAGGAAGTATTCGAGATTTCCAGTGGGCTTTACGTCCTCGACCCGGACCGGCACCACCACCAGCCCCTTGCTCACCGCGCGTTCCACTTCACGACTGATCTGCGGCGACCCGTTCGCGTGTGACGAGAACACCAGCAGCATCACGCGCGCGCCGTCGATCGCTTCGAGCAGCGCCGCGCCCCATTCCATCCCTGGCCGGATGTCGCGAGGCGCAATCCAGCAACGGATACCGTGCGACTCCAGCTTCGCGCAAACCGCATCGGCCACCGGCTTGTCGCGCGCCGAATGGCTTATGAAAACGTCGTGCGCCATGTTCCCAGAATCAAGTTCCTTAAACCAAAACGCCGCCAGAAACCATAGCGCGCCCGCGAGCAGCCCGGAACTTAGTTAAATGAGAAACTCACCATGGGTTTCACGCTTCCTTGGGCAGGG
>JBAWCX010000255.1:0-2984 GCA_049590495.1 Binatus sp. (SeqCode) | reverse complement strand
GCCGAGATGCTCGCCGGCTTCGGACTCTGCGCAAACGCGGGCGCGCTCGCGATTGCCAACGCAATCGCAAGGCAGGATGAATGAATCAAAATTCTGAGTCGGTGAAACATCGCGAATAGTCCGGACCGGGCAGGCAAGCCAAAGCAAAACCTTACCATCGCCCCCACGATAGTTCGATTAGCAGCACCAGCCCCGCTCCGCCCCGAAAAAGGTTCTAGCAGGGACGAAGTCCCGCATCTTTCTTTCTTGTTACTGGGTGCAGGGGTCACCCCTGCCCAAGGAAGCGTGAAACCCACGGTGGGTTTCACATCAATAATGTTCCCTGTCTTTCCGTGCTCAGTACCCGACGGGCGCCGCCGCGCTCGCCGTCGGCGCCAGGTCCGCATACCGCGCGGGCGGCGTCCATGCCGTCCCGAGTGCGTCGAACTCGCTCATCAGCGCGTCGATATCCTTGACGTTGGCGGTCTTGCGGATCAGATCGCGGACCATCACAGGCCGTTCGTTCAACCGCTGACGAACCATCGCGCGAATCCCGCGCTCCGCCAGGTCGTCGACGACCTTGCGGCCGGAGATTGGCTTGCCGTCGAGCGTGAGCAGCGTGCGCGCCTGGATTTCGGAGAGCGCGGTGCGCAGGTACTGGACGTGCGGCGCTTCGTCGGAGCGGATGAAGCGCACCAGGTTCGCTGCGTCGTCGGGCGCGTCGGAAACTTCGGGGTCGGACAGGATTTCCTCGGCCCACGCGAACGTCGAGGCGGCAAAAACTTCGATCGCAAGCACATTGGCCATGAAGCGAATCAACCTTTCTACCGGCTCGCCGAGTTCCGGGAACATCGCGACCGGCTGGCCGCCGCGCCGCGCGATGATAGCGGCGTAAATTTCGGGCGAGATAGCGGGATTGGAGAGCGCCGCGTCGCGGGCCGCGTCCCACATCTGGCGATGCCCGCCCTCCTCGGACCATCCCGCTTCGTCGCGCGCATGCGCTTCGAACAGGCCGCCGGTTAGATGAGCCAGCGCGGTGCCGGCGGTCTCCTCGCGGATGAAGGTGTTGAGAGGAGGCACCGGCAGCTCGCGAATCATCGCCCCGAAGCCCTCGACGATCGCGATTTCCGACAGCCATCGCACCATCGGCTCGCGCACACCAGACCTGAGCAGAAACTTCACCTGCGCAACATTAGGCACCTGCGGCGAAACGGTATCAGCCGGAATCTCAAACAGCGCGGTCCCCGAAGTAGCAACATGCTGCTCCTGCCAGGCCTCGATAGCAGGCACGCGAAAAGCAGTCCGCGGCGACCGGTAATTGCCGTCAGCATCAAACCCGCCATGACATTTAACGCCCTTAACAATAAGCGGCTCGCGCGTATCAACGTTGGCAAGAATTTCGTCAGCCGAAAAATTCAGTCGAGATTCATGAGGCATGAAAGGTCACCCGGATTAAGAGTTGATGCGATGCCGCAAGCGTAAAGGCCTCGCGACCACTCGCCTAACATACGTTAGGGCCGACAAATGAGTCAACGAGTGCGGGATTGGCAACCGCCTGTCCTTGAAAGGCTGTTGACGACGATGGATCATATCCAGATTGAAGACTTCAGAAAATAAGCGATCCATACGCCACACGGTTCCCCAGAAATCAGATGGGCTCGAAGCGTTTGTGCCCGCTGAACTGCAACACCTGCCTAATCCGCAAACCGCCCTGCCGGCTATCGCAAAAAACCCGGGACTGATCGCGAAAATCGAAGACGCTATTCGTCGTGTACCGACCCAACACCAGCTCTTGATGCAAGACGCCCGTGGCTTGGATTTCCTGGACGCGGAAACTGTTCATCTTGTCCTCACGTCGCCACCCTACTGGACGTTGAAAAAATATCGCGAGAGCGATGGCCAGCTCGGCTCCGTAGCTGACTATGAGCACTTTCTAGAGCATCTCGATCTCGTGTGGCGACACTGCTTTCGATGTCTGGTGCCGGGTGGGCGTCTGATTTGCGTGGTCGGTGATGTCTGCTTGTCGCGACGGAAGAATGAAGGTCGCCATACGGTTGTTCCGCTTCATGCCTCCATTCAGGAGCACTGTCGCAAGCTGGGATTCGACAATTTGGCTCCGATCATTTGGCACAAGATCGCTAACGCGGTTTACGAGGTCGAAAATGGTGGCTCGGGATTCCTGGGCAAACCGTTCGAACCAAATGCCGTCATCAAAAACGATATTGAATTCATCCTTATGGAGAGGAAACCCGGTGGATATCGTGCGCCTTCGGTGCCGAAAAGAGTCTTAAGCGTCATACCTGCCGACAGACATCAGCAATGGTTCCAGCAGATTTGGGATGGGCTAGGAGGTGCCTCGACCAAGGAGCACCCAGCACCTTACCCGCTCCACCTCGCGGAGCGGCTGATACGAATGTTCAGTTTTGTCGGTGATACGGTTCTTGACCCATTCATGGGGACTGGAACAACCTCAGTCGCTGCAGCTAGCCTGGGGAGGAACAGCATAGGTGTTGAAATCGATACACACTATTTCGCGATGGCTCGGCAGCGGGTCGAGGAGAGCGCGACGGACCTGTTTGCGAAATGCTCAGTTGTGGTGACGCCTGAGAACTAGCTGATGCCGAGTGTACTTCCCGCGTACGAACCCTTGCTCAAAAGAGCGGTGGCGCACTACTGGCGGACGCTGAACGAACAGTCTGCAAAGCAAAAGGCTGGTGACGCTGACAGGGGCGGTCGAGCTGCAGTCACCGGCGGCAAACAAATGGATGGGTTCTGCGAATTGGTGCACCGGGTATTGGTGAAAAACCAACTCCCGAAGGCAAGCATCTATACTCGCGACCGGCTCGAACTTCCCGGATATTTCCGTCCAACAAAACGCTGGGACATGCTTGTCGTCCACGAGGGCCATTTGATCGCCGCAGTAGAATTCAAGTCGCAACGCGGTCCATCTTTTGGAAACAATTTTAACAATCGGACCGAGGAAGCTCTTGGAAGCGCCGTTGACC
>JBAWCX010000254.1:0-2534 GCA_049590495.1 Binatus sp. (SeqCode) | reverse complement strand
TAAAACACGGAAAGAAAGATGCGGGCTGACGCCCTGTTAGAACGGTTTGAAGGGAGGGCTGGTGAGCGAGCGAGTCTCGTTGCGACTTAAGATATTGGGTGCAGGGGTCACCCCTGCCGAGGGCGCGGGGCGAGGAGCCCCGCTTACGACGTGCGCTACTTGGTGCCGTTCTCGGCGGCGAGGATCGCGTGAATCGTCGTGAGATGCTTGACCATGTACGCGCGCTTGCCCTTGGGCGTGACGACTTCGATATCGTCCTCGGCCGCCTTGCCGATTAGCGCTCGGCCCAGCGGCGACGACAGCGAGATGCGATTCTGCGCGCCGTCGACTTCTTCCGGCACGACGATCTCGAACTCCGCGATACCGCCTTCATCTAGATCCTCGAGCCGCACGCGGCTGCCGAGGCCGACGGTGTCGCGCGGGATCGTCTCGAGATCGATCATCGTGAGCTCCGCGATTCGAGTCTCCAGGTTGCCCACTCGCGCGCGCAAGAATTCCTGGCGCTGCTTCGCCATCGCGTATTCCGCGTTTTCCGACAAGTCGCCGTGCGCGCGCGCACGCTCGAGTTCCTTGGGCAGGTCCACGGTGAGCTCGCGCTTGAGCGTCTCGAGGTCTTTTTTGAGCCGCTTGATTACCGGTAATTCAGCCATCGATACATTCTTCCTGAAGCTACTTTATATCCTATACGATTCGCCGCGCTGGCGAGCGACCCGGTAACCTCTTCTTAACCTGCGTCAATCGGCAACGATCGAGGTCAGGCTCCGATTCACCCCGGTCACGCTTTGAATCTTGTGCACAATCAGCTCGCCGAGCGAAGTCACGTCCGCGGCCTCCGCGATTGCGATGATATCGTGCGGCCCCGTGACCGCATGCGCGACGGAAACCCCGGGCACGCCGCGAATCTTGGCCGCGACCTCGCGCGCCTTGCCTGGCGACGTGTCGATAAGGATGAATGCCTTTACGGCCATGCTCGTGACCTCCCGGCGCGCGCCGGCCGCCCGGCGTGCACGCGCGATTAGCGCGGTGGCGGAATCAAGGTACCCTTCTCATCATATACATAAAAACCGCGGCCCGACTTGCGGCCGAGATAGCCGGCGTCGACGTATTTTTTCAGCAGCGGGCATGGCCGGTACTTGTCGTCGCCCAGCACCCGATGCATCACCTCCATGATCGCGAGGCAGGTGTCCAGCCCGATCAGATCCGCCAGCTCGAGCGGCCCCATCGGCTGGTTGGTGCCGAGCTTCATCGCGGTGTCGATATCGGTAACGCCGCCGACGCCCTCGTACATCGTGTAAATCGCTTCGTTGATCATCGGCAGCAGCACGCGATTGACGATGAATCCAGGGAAATCCTGCGCGGTCATCGTGGTCTTGCCGAGCTGCTCGGCGAGCGCGCGGGTCTCCTGAAACGTCGGTTCCGAGGTCGCCAGTCCGCGGATGATCTCGACCAGCCTCATCGCCGGCACCGGGTTCATGAAATGCATCCCGATGACGCGGTCGGCGCGTGAAGTCTTCGCTCCCATCCGGGTGATCGAAATCGACGACGTGTTCGAGGCGAAAATTGTCTCGGGCGGGCAGACCTTGTCGAGTTTCTGCAGTACCGCAATCTTCGCGTCTTCGTTTTCGATGACCGCCTCGATCACGAAGCCGACTTTGGCCAGGTCCTCGAGATTGGTAGTGGTCTCGACGCGGCGCATCACGCGGTCGCGCTCTTCGGGCTTGAAGCGGCCGCGCTCGATCATTCGGTCCAGGTTGCGCGCGATCGCGTCGACCCCGCGCTTGCACATCTCCGGCGCGATATCGTGCATCACGACCGCAATTTCCGCCTGCGCCGCGACCTGCGCGATTCCCGCCCCCATCTGCCCGGCACCGACAACACCGATCTGCTGCAAACTCATTCGTCTCTCCGCAAACCACTCATCCGCAAATTAGAGGTACGGGATATAGTTCTTGAGCGAGCTAAGCAACGCCGCCACGTCGGCCTCGTCGCCTAGCTCGCGGCACAGGATCTCGTAGTAACCCTTAATCCTGCCGCGCTCCTGATTCTCCGGCGCTTCCGCAAGCAGCGCCTGGAAGTCTTTGAGAATCGCCTGTGCTTCGAGTTTTTTCTTGACCGGAATCGCCTCGTCATCGACGGCAATCAGCAACCGGATATGATCGATCATCCGATTCATCACGGCGAAGTCGCTGCGATCTTTTTCCATCGTCGATTCTGCGATCAGTGATGGTCGGGCGGCTCCTCGCCACCGACCCAGGTGCCCGCGCCGCCGCCGCTGCGCATCGCGGTGCGCACCTTCATCACGTCTTCGGGCGATTGACGCCCCGGCATCCCGAGGTTGCGCATCAGGACGTTGGTCATGCTCGAGGTCAGCCGGTCGCGAATGGTAGGCTCGGCGCCGATTTGCACGTCGAGCACCACATCCACCTGCTCGCGCGTGAGTCCTTCCTCGACGAAAATGTCGACCAGCCCGGCCAACCCGACTTCACCGCCAGCGCGATGCACTATCGAGACAACTTTCGCACACGGTGTGCAGA
>JBAWCX010000253.1:0-13171 GCA_049590495.1 Binatus sp. (SeqCode) | reverse complement strand
ACGTTCATCTTCTCGCCCTTGCCGCCGAACACGATTATTCCGATTCGCGCAATTGGCACCAGCCGGTGAATCGATTGCACCAGTTGCATCATCTTGGCCTTGACGTCGTCGATGATCAGTTTCATCGAGCCGGTGCCGTCTATTACCAGCACCACGTCGAGGCCTTTTCGCCGCAACTCTCCGATGAAGCCGCCGAAGCCGGAACCGATACCATGACCGTAGCCTGAGCCCATGCCGCCGCCACGGCCGATTCCGATGCCGCCGCCGCCGGCTGCGCGCACGTAGTCATTGGCCAGGCCGACCGCCTGCGACGTATCGACCGCCGTCGGCTGCTCCATCTGTTGAGGAGCGGTATCGGGCATCGGCACTTCAGGCATGTCGAGATCCTGCATCTCGTTGCCGCCACCGCCGCCGCCACCCGCTTCCAGGTTCACCATGATCAACTCGCGCCCGCGCTGCTCGTGCACCGTGATGATCAAGAAGAGCAGGGCGAGTACGTGAAGGGCGACTGACAGGGGAAATGGCCCGATCAGCAGACCGAGCGCGTCTTTCATTTTCTGCAGGCGGGTCGCGTCAGCTTCATCCTCATCGCGGCGCGCCTCGGCCTCGAGCTCTCGCTTGCCGATGATGCGATAGAAGATGAAGGCGACGACGAACGTCGACAGCACAAGCAAGATGATTATTGGTACGATCATATAAAAATGTGCTCCCCGCTTGGGTCACCCTTGACGGCGCGGCCGAGGCCGAGGTCCTCAATGGCTGAATCTAAGGCCGCGCGATCGTCGCGGCAACGCGTGGGTCGTTCGAAAATCAAATTCCTACGCTCCGCCTCCAGGCGCCGGGGCACCGCCACCGCCGCCGCCAGGCGGCAGTGAAGACACTGCTATAGCAATGGCCTCCGCGCCGGCCGACTTGGCCAAATCCAGGATGCGAACCATATCACCCAGTATAACCTTTGGGTCGCCCTGGAAAATCACAATTTTGTCGGTCGAATTCTGGAGCGCGTCATGAAGCTGAGGCACCAACTCGACCTCGGTGACCTGCTTGTCGTTCAGATAGACGAGATGCTCGGCCGTATATGTGACGATGATGCCCTTGGGCTTCTCATTGGGGTCGGCCTTCTCTTGTGTGGCCTTGGGCAAATCGACGTGGGCCGCCGACTCGATCGTCACCGCCGTCGTCACCATGAAGATGATCAGCAGGACGAGAAAGATGTCGGTCAACGGGGTGATGTTGATATCGGCAAACACCCCGCCGCCTTTGTTACTGGTCATTTTTCCTCTTGCCATGTGCCGATACCTCTACGGGCCGCGATCAACTTCCTCCACCGGAGGAGTTGGCCAGTTGCGCACCCGTGACCCGTTTGGCCGCGATTGCAATTTGTTCGGCGCCGGCCAGCTTGGCGATACCCAGGATCCGCACCATGTCTCCGAGCAGCACTTTGCGATCGCCCTGGAACACGACAATCTTCTGATCCACCTTCTGCAACGCGTCGCTCAGGGCCGAGCGGAGTTCGCGCTCGGGCACGTCCTTCGAGTTCACGAACAGCTCGTGCTGAGCGGTGTAGGTGACGATGACGCCCTTATTCTCCGGCGCGGTGTTGGTCGCGTTGGGCAGATCGACGTGAGCGGCGGACTCGATGGTGACGGAAGTCGTCACCATGAAGATGATCAGCAGAACCAGGAAGATGTCGGTCAGCGGCGTGATGTTGATGTCGGCGAAAACGCCGCCTTCGCTGCCATGTGGTCCGCTAATTGCCACGCGTCTGTCTCCCTTGCAGCGCTGCGTCGATCAGCCGGTCGTCGTTGATGTGCTGGATAGCGCTGATGTTCTCAACCTTGACCGAGAAATAGTTGTAGAAGATAACCGCAACGATCGCGACGGCCAGTCCCAGCGCCGTGGAAATCAACGCTTCCGAAATACCGGCCGCGACGACCGAGAAACCGCCGGTGCCCATGATTGCCATCGATTGGAACGCCACCAGGATACCGACGACCGTGCCGAACAGCCCGATGAAGGGAGCCGACGCGCCCGCCGTCGCGAGCACCCAGATGTAGCGCTTGAACTCGAGGCCTTCCTGGTAACGGCGCTCGTCGTCGAGTTCGAGCAGATGATCGCGGTCCATCGTCTGCGCGCCCGAAATGAGCGTGTGATAGATACGCTCGGCCGCCGTGCCGCGCGCCTGCGTGGCCTGCAACGCTTCGTTGAACTTGCCCTGCCGCAGATCCGGGATCAGCTTGTCGGCCAGCTTGGCCGTCTTGGATCCGACACCCCACAGCGCCCAAACGCGTTCGAAAATGATCGCCAGGCAGACGACCGAAATGAAGAGCAGGGGATACGTTGCGTAGTAGCCCTGCTGAATCATGCCCAAAATACCGAATTGGCTTTGCATCTCTTATCCTCTCGAGATTGAAATAAATTTGAGCGACGAAATTTCGGCCCGCTCGAACCATTGCGATAACTGTCCCAAAATGCCTTAGCGGTTCTCCCTTGATCCGGTCGTTAGCCCAATTTTAATACTCTGGGCTCCCACCAGCCGGTCAAAGTTGTCCGTGATGGCGCGGAAAGTCTGAATGCAACAATGGCAAGTATTTGTCAAGAGTCGCCGTGCGTAAGCAAAAATGTTCGCCAATTCGTCCACGATTGCGAATGAGTCCCCGAGGCTTCCTGCGCTAGCCCACACTGCGCAATCCTCGTACCCATCCTCGTTTATCGAGTCGTCCTACTACCTACTCTACGCCCTTAGCCATGCTCGGGACTAGCTCAGATTCGTCGCTCGCGGCACCGCGAAGTCACCGGTCGCCTTGACTTCTCGGCCCCCCAAGTCTATCCAGAAGTAGCTTGCCAGCAGGTGCCGAAGGTTGACCGCGATGCGGTCATTGTTTTTTTGGGTCGATTGACGCTTTTGAGAAATCTGAATCCACCAGTTATTAAGACGGTGAATAGGCCCGTTCTCTTCATGCCGGCCGCCCTGGCCGTCGCCTGCATGCTCCTCCTCGCGGCCTGCAAATCGACCACGGTGGCCGCACCGACTGCTCCCACCGTCGCGCAGTCGACGGGCCCCACCGACGAGTCGAGCAAGGCCTTGCCGGCCGACCTGTACAAGGCGATGCCCATATATCCGGGCGCCACTGTCGAGCACGTCCGCAAACCCAAGGGCGCGATGCGCGAAATCATGTTCAGCTCAGATGCGCAGATGCCCGCGATGGTTGCCTACTACAAAGGCGAGCTGAAGAAGGGCGATTTTCACGTCACCTCGTCGCTGATCATGCCGGCCCGCAAAACCTGGTCGTGCGATTTCAACTACGACGGGCGCCCCGGCAGCATCATGCTGTACCCGAGCGATCAGGATAAGGCCAAGATGACGATCGATCTCATCTACGAGCTACCCGCCCACATCGACGAATCGATGATGGAACCCAAAGAAGACTTCGATATAGAAGGACCGGGCGATATCGCCCAGCAGGCACCGAATCCAAATCCAAGCGTGAAAGAGAAGAGGAATTAGCGAGATGGCACTATTGACAGGCAAAGTTGCGGTAATCACCGGCGCCGGCCGCGGCATCGGGCGCGAAGAAGCGTTGTTGCTCGCCAAGCACGGAGCCAAGGTGGTTATCAACGACCTCGGCGGACACTTCGACGGGACCGGGCAGTCGCGCTCGCCCGCCGAGGATGTGGTCAAGGAAATCCGCACCGCCGGCGGCGAAGCGGTCGCCAACTTCGAGAGCGTGACCGACTTCAAGTCCGCCAAGCGGATCATTGATTGCGCGATCGATAACTTCGGCAAGCTCAACATCGTCGTCAACAACGCGGGCATCCTGCGCGACCGCATGATCTTCAACATGAGCGAAGAGGACTGGGACTCCGTCGTCGCCGTCCATCTGAAGGGCACCTTCAACGTCTCCCGCCACGCGACCGCCTACTGGCGCGAGCAGCACAAGGCCGGCAACGTGCTCAACGGCCGGCTCATCAACACCAGCTCCGACTCGGGCATCCTCGGCAACGCGGGGCAGAGCAACTACGGCGCGGCCAAGGCCGCGGTGGCCGCGATGGCGGTAATCATCGATCGCGAGATGAGCCGTTACGGCGTTACCGCCAACGCGATCGCGCCGGTCGCGCGCACCCGCCTTACCGTCGAGGCGACTCCGCAGACCGCCGCCGGCATGGCGCAGCGGGCTGGAGAATGGGACGCGTTCACGCCCGCGCACGTCGCGCCTTTGGTCGCGTGGCTGGCGAGCGACGACGCCAAAGATGTTCACGGCGAAGTGTTCCGCGTCGGCATGGGCAATGTGTGGCTGATGCGCGGATGGCATACCGGCGCCAAGGTCTCCAAGAAGGGCTCGATGTGGGAGCCGGCGGAACTCGGCGCCAAGCTCAAGGAAGAGCTCGCCAAGGGCGTGACCAAAAAAGAGAGCATGGGCGAGGTGATGGGCGGGGGCGCGTAGATTTTTGACGGCTGATACGAAACCTAAGAGCGCGGCTCCTCGTGAGCCGCGCTTTCGTTCTATCCTGTTCATTTGCGCCGCCAACACCGCGCGCAGCGTGATGGCCGAGCATATCCTGCGCCGCGAACTCGACGCGCTCGGCTTCGAGCACAACATTACGATTACCTCCGCCGGCATCGCGCCCTACGCGCGCGACGGAGCGCTGGTCTCGCTCGACACGCGGATGGCGCTGCGTGAAGTCGGCATCGACATCGGCGACGAAGCGACTTCCACCGACCTGAAACGGCATCCCGAGATGCTCGAACAGACCGATCTCATCATCGCGATGACCGAGCAGCAGGCGCGCGAGCTCGTCGAGCGCTTTCCCGGCGCAAGAGACCGTCCCGTATTCACGCTCCGCTCCTTCGCAGGCGAAGCCGGCGACATCGACGACCCCTACGAAAAGGGCGACCTGGTATTCGCCGAATGCCGCGAAGAGATCCATCGCCTCGTCCCGACGATCATCGACCGCCTCTTTCATCCCTAGCGCGAGCGCGCACCGCGCGCGATCATTGAACTGCTACCGGTAACAGGGAGCTGCGAAGTGAGATTCGCCGAGGGGAGAGTCATCATGCGTAGACTTTCGATCATCGCGATAGTACTAGGTCTCCTACTTGTTGAGGGTTGCATGTCGCAGGACATGGCGGCGCTCCAACAAAGGTGCAACGGCGGAGACCAAGCCGCATGCGAGCAGGTGAAGGCACCGGTAGGTTATGTGGGGCTGCCCCTCAGAGGCTAATTCAGGTCGCTGGATTTCGATTGCAAGGACGCTACCAAGGGCTGGCATCCTCTCGCGCACCGGCCCGATGAATGCTACTGTCGCGCGTCATCGGGCCTGGCGGTTGCCGGCCGTTGAACTCCTGTAATTCAGTTCACGAGGTCCTCATGTCCCACTCGCGTCTCTTCGTATTTGCAATCCTCCTGGCGCTCGCAGCGCTCCTGGCTTCCCGGCCCGCCCTGGCCGCCGGCGAGGTCACCACGCCCAGCGGCCTGCGCATCATCGATGTCAAGACGGGGACCGGACCCGTGCCGCAGGCCGGCCAGACCGTGATGGTCAATTACACCGGATGGCTGTTCGTCGACGGCAAGAAGGGCAAGAAATTCGACAGCTCGCTCGACCGGGGCCAGCCGTTTTCCTTCACGCTCGGCCAGGGCCAGGTCATCAAGGGCTGGGACGAAGGCCTCGCCACCATGCATGTCGGCGGCAAGCGCACTCTGATCATTCCGCCGGACCTGGGCTATGGCGCGAGCGGCGCCGGCGGCGTCATCCCGCCGGGCGCGACGCTGATGTTCGACATCGATCTGCTGGGCGTGAAGTAGCGCTGCTCGCCAGGACCGTCTCTTTTCCGGTCCCCCTTCCCGCTCGGGAAGGGGTTAGGGATTAGGTTCTTTCGACCAACCACAATGAGCGAGCGCATCCACTATGGAATTCAACAATCCATCTGACGCCGAGATTCGCGCGATTTTATCGAAGCCAACGACGGTCGCGGTGGTCGGATGCTCCGACAACCCGCAGCGCGACTCGCTTCGAATCGCGAAATTGCTCAAAGGCCGCGGTTTCAAGGTGATTCCCGTCAATCCGCAACTCGACGCCGACGCGCTCCGCGCCGCCTTGGGAGAGAAGTGCTACCCCGACCTCGCGTCGATCCCCGAGCCGGTTGAGATAGTGGACGTGTTCCGCCGCTCCGAGTACGTTCCGCAAATCGTCGAAGACGCCATCGCCAAAGGCGCGCGCATCCTCTGGTGCCAGCTCGGCGTGATTCACCTCGAAGCAGCCCGCCGCGCACAGCAAGCCGGCCTGACAGTCGTCATGGATCGATGCCCGGCCATCGAATACGCGCGATTGTTCTGAGGCGGTGATCACACCCATGCGAATCATCGTTATCGGGGCGGGAATCGGAGGACTCGCCGCGGCTCTGACGCTTCGACGCTCCGGCTTCGAGGTTCAGGTGTTCGAGCAGGCCGCCGAATTGCGCGAGGTCGGCGCCGGCATCCAGATAAGCCCCAACGCGTCGCGGATCCTCCGGCGGCTCGGACTCGAGGAGCCGATGCGCCGCATGGGAGTGCGGCCGCAAGCCATCGTCATCCGCCGATGGGACGACGGTCGCGAGCTCGCGCGGCAGCCGCTGGCCGACGCATGCGAGCGTAACTTCGGCGCGCCATACTATAACTTCCATCGCGCCGATCTGCTCGACATTCTGTCCGCCGCGATTCCCGACGGCGTGCTGCATCTGGACCATCGATGCGACGGACTGACGCAACATTCCGATCGCGTCGAAGTACAATTCCACAACGGCACGACGGCTGATGCCGACGTTGTCGTTGGCGCCGACGGTATTCACTCGACGGTGCGCAAAGCCATCATGGGCCCGGAGTCGCCGCGATTCTCGGGACACGTGGCTTATCGCGGGCTGGTCCCTGCCAATCGCGTGGCGCATCTCGGCGTCGAGCTCGCGGCGAACGTATGGTGGGGCCCCGACCATCACTTCGTCCACTACTATGTCGGCGCCGGCGCCCGTTTCCACAATTGGGTCGCGCTCACTCCCGGCGAATGGCGCGTCGAGTCGTGGACAGCCAAGGGCGAGGTCGCCGACGCGCTCAAGGAGTTCGAAGGATGGCATCCGCAGGTTCGCGCGATCATCGGCGCAGTTGAGACGACCAACCGCTGGGCGCTTTACGATCGCGACCCACTGCCGCGATGGACCGTCGGGCGCGTCACTCTTATGGGCGACGCGGCGCATCCGATGCTCCCATACATGGCGCAAGGCGCGGTGCAATCGATCGAGGACGGCGCGGTGCTGGCGAAGTGTCTCGAGCGTGCCGATGCGCACGATGTGAGCGCTGCCCTCTTGCGCTACGAGCAGACGCGCAAGCCCCGCGCATCGCGATGCCAGGAAGGCTCGCGCCGCAACGCCATCATGTACCATCTTGCCGACGGCGAGGCTCAACGAGAACGCGACGCCAACCTGGCGTCGGCCGCAACCGCCCCGCTGCCTCAGAATGCCTGGCTCTACGGTCACGACGTCGAAGCCGAATTCGAGCAAAAGTGAAACTCGCGGGCATCTCTTTCTGATGAAGCCGCGCAAGTGGAAGACGCTCAGGAGCGACGTCGCATACAGGACGCCGATCTTCGATCTCCATCGCCGTCGCTCGACGCACTCGCGGCGCGGCGAGCGCGACTTCTTCATTCTCGATGCGCCCAACTGGGTGAATATCATTCCGCTCGCGAAGAACGGCGACGTCGTGATGATTCGCCAATGGCGTCACGGCATCTCTGACTTCACGCTCGAAGTACCGGGCGGGATGGTCGATCCCGAAGATCCCTCGCCGATGCATGCGGCGCGCCGCGAGATGATCGAGGAGACCGGCTTCGATTCCGACGCGATCATCGCACTCGGCAAGGTGCATCCGAACCCCGCCATCCAGGGCAACATCTGCTTCTCGTTCCTCGCAGAGAATGTGCGCCGGGTGGAAAGGCCGGTATCGCTAGGCGACGAGGAGACCGAAGTCGTGATGGTGACGATGCGCGAGATACGGGGCCTGATA
This sequence comes from Binatus sp. (SeqCode), assembly GCA_049590495.1. Lineage (GTDB taxonomy): Bacteria > Desulfobacterota > Binatia > Binatales > Binataceae > Binatus. The sequence continues at coordinate 5,141 of JBAWCX010000253.1, read as the reverse complement.
GCGTCGGCCAAAATCATGCACGCGCTGACGATCGCCGCATTTTCGTTCCTGCACGTCTATAACCCGCCACCGAAACACCGCCGCAAAATATAAAACCCCTGCAAGAAAAGCTGGCGCGCGCGTTCAAAGAGTCGAGAGGGACGACTCGATGGACGCATTCAGCTCGAAGCTCAAGTCTTGGCCGATTCCGTCAGCGCTCGCCGACCCTCGCCTGTTCCAAATCTTCTCCCTCGGCATTTTGCTCGCCGCCGGCGCGTACTTGCGCGATTTCAGCATCCGCCCCGCGCAGGTCGTGCTGACCTTCGCCGCCGGCCTGCTGACGCAGACCGCCTGCTGGACGCTTACCCCGTCGAAGCCGCGCACACTGCGCAGCGCCATCATCACCTGCCTCGCCCTGTCGCTGCTGCTGCGGGCAGACAACTTGCTCGCGCATCCGATTGCGGCGGCGGCCGCTATCTCCTCGAAGTCGCTTTTCCGATTCCGCGACAAGCACCTGTTCAATCCCGCGACCTTCGGCGTCATCTTCGCGATCATTCTTCTTCCCGGCACGTGGGTTTCGCCGGGCCAGTGGGGTCAGGACTTTGCGATCGCGGGATGGGTGATGATGCTCGGCGTGCTGGTGACGAATCGCGCGCGCCGCGGCGACATCAGCTGGACGTTTCTCGCGTTCTATCTCGGCGCGCTCGCGCTTCGCATCGAATACCTCGGCCAGCGCTGGGCGGTGTGGACGCATCAGCTCGAGAGCGGCGCGCTGTTGCTGTTCGCGTTCTTCATGATTTCCGATCCGATGACCGGCCCCAACGATCGCCGCGGCAGAATCGCGCACGCCGCTCTCGTCGCCGCCATCGCGTACGCGTGGCAGGTCCGGCTCTACCGCACCAACGGACTCATCTGGGCTTTGTTTATCGCGGCGCCATTCGTTCCGCTGTGGGACGCGATTTGGCCCGCGCGCAAATTCGAATGGACACCAAAAGGAGTTTGTCATGAACCGTCTTCACCGCATCCCGCTTCTCGTTTGGTCGGCGCTGACGCTCGTCGCGCTGATTCTCGGCGCGCCGCGTGACGCGCGCGCGTTCTGCGGCTTCTACGTCGGCAAGGCCGATGAGCCGCTGGTCAATCACGCGTCGCAAGTCGTGATTGCGCACCATGACGACAAGACCGTCATCAGCCTGATGAACGACTACCAGGGCGAGCCGTCGGAGTTCGCGCTGGTGGTGCCGGTGCCGGTCGTGCTGCAAAAGGGGCAGGTGCATATCGGCGATCGCGAGCTGTTCCAGAAGATCGACGCCTACAGCTCGCCGCGTCTGGTCGAGTATTACGACCCGGACCCGTGCGAGGTCATGCGCCCGATGGCCATGGCAGGCATGGCTCTTCACAGGATGGAAGCGGCGAACGCGGCGCCCAGCCAGGCTGAAGCAAAGACGCTCGGAGTCACGGTCGAGGCGGAATACACCGTCGGCGAATACGACATCGTGATTTTGTCGGCCAAGGAATCGATGGGCCTGCAAACCTGGCTGCAACTCAGCGGCTACAAGATTCCGCTCGGCGCGGATCGCGCGCTCGAGCCGTATATCCGCAGCGACATGAAGTTCTTCGTCGCGAAGGTCAACCTGGCCGAGCACAATCGCGCCGGCCTGACCTACCTGCGGCCGCTGCAGTTCGCCTTCGAGTCGCCGAAGTTCATGCTGCCGATTCGGCTCGGCATGATTAATTCGCAGGGACCGCAGGACCTCGTCGTTTACATGCTCACCGAGAACGGGCGCGTCGAGACCACCAACTATCGCACGGTGAAGCTGCCCACCGGCGTGGATATCCCCCAGTATGTGCGCGGCGAGTTCGGCGATTTCTACAAGGCGATGTTCGACGAGCAGGTCAAGCGCAACGAGATGCGTGCGGTGTTCACCGAGTACGTGTGGAACATGGGATGGTGCGATCCGTGCGCGGGGCCGCCGCTGTCGCGCGACGAGTTGAAGAGCCTCGGCGTGTTCTGGCTCGACGAACAGCCCGGCGGCGCGGTTCCGATGTATCGCCGACCCGGCGGGTTCATGCCGTATCCGCAGCCGATGGGTGGCGCGATGCCGGTGATGCTCACGCGGCTGCACGTCCGCTACAGCGCCGACACATTTCCCGAGGATCTGATCTTCCAGGAGACGCAAGACCAGGAAAACTTCCAAGCCCGCTACGTGATGCATCGTCCATGGGACGGCTCGCCCAACGCGTGCGAGGCAGCAAAGAATTATTTCGACGAACTGAACAAGCGCAAAGCGCAGGAAGCAGAAACGCTCGCGGATCTAACAGGATGGAAGCTCGAAGACGTAATCAAGAAAGCCGGCCTGCCGCGGGACGCGCAGCCAAAGCCATGGTGGCAAGACATCTGGGGCTCGTGACGCGAGTGCGATGCGGATTGCGCGCAGGGCCGCATAGCGGCCCCGCGCTCCTCTAACCCAACCGTCCCGGGGCATTTTCGCATTGACAGGGGGTGGGGTGTGCCCTACGCTTGGCGGTTTGCTATATTATTGGACTTACGCGACTGGGCTGGAGCCGCTCACCTCGACCTGCTGCAACCGAGTTTTTACCCATGTTTGACACGCTCAGCGACCGCCTCGAAGGCGTCTTCAAAAAACTTAAAGGCCAGGGGCGCATCACCGAGCGCAATATCGAGGATGCGCTCCGCGAAGTCCGACTGGCGCTGCTCGAAGCCGACGTCAATATCAAGGTCGTTCGCGATTTCATCGAGCACGTCAAATCGAAGGCGCTCGGCGCCGAAGTGCTGCGCTCGCTCACGCCCGAGCAGCATCTGATCAAGTTCGTCGCGACCGAGCTGCAGAACGCGATGGGCGGTTCGGCGCGCGAGCTCGATCTCAAGGTAAAGCCGCCCGTCAAAATCATGGTGGTGGGCTTGCAGGGCTCGGGCAAGACGACTTCGATTGCCAAGCTCGCGCTATGGCTCAAATCGGAGCGCAAGCGCCATCCAATTCTCGCATCGACCGACGTCTATCGCCCGGCCGCGATGGAACAATTGCGCGTGCTCGGTGCGCAGGCGCAGGTTCCGGTGGTCGACAGCCGCGAGGATCAGAATCCGATCGAGATTGCGTCGCACGCGATGGCCCGTGCCGAGACCGGCGGGCATGACGCGATACTGATCGACACCGCCGGCCGCTTACAAATCGACGAAGAGCTGATGGACGAGCTGGCGCGCCTGAAAGCCGCGCTCAACCCGCATCACATCATTTTCGTCGCCGACGCGATGACTGGGCAGGAAGCGGCGAACGTGGCGGCGGGATTCCACGAGCGGCTCGGGATTTCCGGCGTGATTCTGACCAAGCTCGACTCCGACGCGCGCGGCGGCGCGGCGCTTTCGGTGCGGACTATCACCGGTGCGCCGATTCTGTTCGCGGCGACGGGCGAGAAGCTCGACGCGTTCGAGATTTTCTATCCGGACCGGCTGACCTCGCGAATCCTCGGGATGGGCGACGTGCTTACGCTCATCGAGAAGGCTCAGCAGAACTACGATCAGACCAAGGCCAAGGAGCTCGAGCGCAAGTTCAAGAAGAACGAGTTCACGATCAAGGACTTCGCCGAGCAGATCAAGGCGATCAAGAAGATGGGATCGCTTGGCGAGCTGATGGGCATGATTCCCGGCCTCAAGAAACTCGCGGGCGCGGCGGATTCCGAAGAGGCCAAGCGCGAGCTCGGGCGCATCCAGGCGATTATCGACTCGATGACGTTCCAGGAGCGCGGCAACCATCTGATAATTAACGGGCGCCGGCGCGCGCGAATCGCCACCGGCAGCGGCACGTCGGTCCAGGACGTGAATCGCTTTCTCAAACAGTTCGAGCAAACGCGCAAAATGATGAAGAAAATCACCCGCATGGGCGCGGGAAAGATGATGATGCGCGGAATGGGGCTCGGGAGCTAGAATAGACAATAGGAGAATCGCATGGGACTTGTAATCAGGTTGCGCCGCCACGGAGCGCGCAAAAAACCTTTCTACCGCATCGTGGTGGCTGACTCGCGCTCGCCGCGCGACGGACGCTTCGTCGCCCAGGTCGGCACCTACGATCCGGCCTTCGATCCGCCGCGCGTCACGATCAAAAAAGATGTGGCCGAGCAGTGGCTCAAAGCCGGCGCCAAGCCGAGCGATACGGTGCGAAAATTAATTAAACGGGCTGAAACAGCAACGGTCTCCGCCTGATGCGACCCGCTGCAACGGAGCCATCCTATGAAGGAGCTCGTCGTATTTCTCGCGCAACAGTTGGTTAACGACGCTAACGCGGTGGACGTGAAGGAAACGCAGGGCGATACCGCCTCGGTACTCGAACTGCGGGTGGCGAAAGAGGATTTGGGACGCGTGATCGGCAAGCAGGGGCGGACCGCCAAGTCGATTCGCACCATTCTGAATGCGGTCGCCTCGCGCACCAACCGCAAAGTTGTCCTCGAAATAGTCGAGGACCGGTGATCGTGCAGCCGCCCTCTGCACGGTGACGCTCATCGCGTCACCACGTCGATGCTCCGCGTCGGCCGTATAACCGGCGCCCACGGGCTGAAAGGCGCACTTCGATTTCGGCCCGACAATCCCGACTCCGATACGTTGGAACAGGTCAAGCGCGTTTACCTCGAATTCGAGGGAGCGACGCGCGAGTTTCGGCTGACGGCAATGACGCCGCTCAACGCAACGACGCGGCGAATCACGCTCGAGGGCGTTGCCGATATCGATACGGCAGAGTCGCTCAAGGGTGCGGTCGTGATGCTCGCGACCGAGGACGTTCCGGCCCCGAAGCCCGGCGAGTTCTACTATTACGAGGCGATCGGATGCGAGGTGTTTCTGACTGACGGCAGCCGGCTTGGCACCATCGAGGAAATCTTCTCGAACGGCGCGCACGACATCTGGGTGGTGCGCGACGCCGAGCGCGAAGTGTTGGTCCCGGTAATCGAAGACGTCGTCAAGGCGATGGATCTCGCCGCCCGGCGCGTCACGATCGAGCCGATCCCCGGCCTGCTCGACTGAAATCGACGGCGCCGTCTGGCCCGAACCGGCGCGCCCGGATAGATTTGGTTTTGGGTTTTTCGGTTCGCGCAATGGAATTTCACGTAATCACACTGTTCCCTGAAATGTTCGAGTCGCCGTTTCGCGGCGGCAT
>JBAWCX010000252.1:0-21138 GCA_049590495.1 Binatus sp. (SeqCode) | reverse complement strand
CGGCACAAGTTTTTCCAGTTACGACCAGAGTATTCGCACCTACACGGACTACCACTTCTCCAGCACCTTCTCGATGGGGCTGGGATATCGATACTACAATTACCAATTTACCGCTCCCGGGCGACCGGCCGAACAAGCGCATTTTCCGTTCGTGCGGCTTGCCTGGTTGCCGATGCAAAACCTTTACCTGGGAGGAATGCTGGGCGTAGTGGTTTCCCATACCCAAGGAAGCAGCCGGCAAGAAGTGAATGCGGGCGGGTTGGGATACCTTGACTACTATCTCGAGCACGCGCACCTGAGCATATACGGAGGACAGGAACCGGAGCTGACCAACGGCTTGGCCGGTGCCGGCCTTTTTCGATTTGTGCGCGGCAACATATTCTACGACTTTACACGGCGGCTGAGGGGAAATGTCGGCGGGGGATTCGGTGAATCGGTGGGATCCGGGAACGACTTTAATGGTCAAATCATTTCCTGGGGCGTTGGTCTGAGCGATCAGATGAGCAAATGGCTAAGCGTTTACGCCCGGTTCGTTCAGCTTCGCGTGACCGAGAACTCCTCCAACAAACAATTCATTCCCAGCTCTATCCAGGCTGGGAGGGAAGCAGTGGGCGACTATTTTGTAGTGGGGTTCAACGTTTCAGCCCAAGCGTTTATATGGAGCTGGCAATGAGTACCCAGACCTTCATTGAGATTGGACCTTACCGGGACATCATTCACCGCCACCGGAAGAGCTTCTATTCTACCATCGCGGTAGGTCTGGCGCTTACGATGCTGTCGGTGGTGCTGATCCGCAAGGAATATACTTCGTCCGTGCTGCTGGAGATCTGGCATGCCGATATTCAGCCAGCCTTGGTTGGAGCCGAAGCTCCTAACATCTCCTCCAACCCTCACGTCGAAACGCGTTTGGAGCAGCTCAGCGAGGAGACAATTGCAAGCGGCCATCTCGCGGAAGTGATATCGAAGCAAGGACTGTATCTCGTCAATGGCAAGCCGGAGCCCGGCGCGATAGGAGAAATGGCTGGCGCGATAACAATTACCATTCCGGATTCAGTGTTGCAGTCAAAAACTCCGAATCGTTTTCAGAGGGGCCTTCCCCCTGACGCTATAGAGATTTCGTTCCAGTACGCCGATCCGGTCAAAGCACAGGCGGTGGCGAATGATTTGGGCGACATAATGACGAATGAGTACCGCAAGGAACTAGAGCGCCATAATGCGGAGACGATCAAACTAATTTCGAGCCAACTGGATGAGACCCGAGGCAAGCTCGCAGAAATCCAGAGCCAGATCAAAACCTTAAAGGAGAAATATCGCGGGAGCATGCCGCAAGACCTCGATGACAACGTCAAGGCCTTGCAGGTGCTTCAATTGCAACTCGAGCGGCCCGCGCCGGGCGCAAGCAAGACCGACGCGTCGGAGGCGGCTTCAGCGACTTCGCCAAAGCCAAACACACCGGATTCGGCGCTGGCGATGCTGAAGACGAAGCTTGTTGCGCTCAGAGCCCAGTATAGCGATGAGTATCCGGAAGTGATCGAGACCAAGTCGCAGATCGCCATCCTGGAAAAGGAGGTCGCAAACCTTGGCCGGCAAGCCGCCGCCGCGCAACCCTCCGATTCCTCGGTGGGTCTTATCCAGCAGCAAATTGCCGACTACCAGCGCAGAATCGCCGAAACTCCTGCGCATGAGGAGGCGACGGCGGCCGTTAACCGCGATTATGAAATCCTGTCGAACCGCTATCGCAACCTGGACAATCTGTTGTTTGAAGCTCGCGCCGATCAGGAAGTACTGGAACGCGGGCAGGGAGAGCACCTGAAGGTGCTGCAGCCCGCAGGGCTGCCCATCAATCCGTCATACCCAAATCGGATTGCGCTGATAGGCGGCGGCGTCGCGGCGACCCTGATCATTGCGTTGACGATCCCCTTTGCGCTCTTTTACACGGATACTTCATTCAAAGATTCCGATGACATCCGAGCTGAGTTTGCCGATATCGACGCGATTGCGATTTCGCCGGTGCCGGAGGTCGAGCGCCGTGCGCTCAATGCCCAGCTAAATTCGGAGGAGGCTCCACTCGCATTTCCGGAGAATGGAGTTGCAGGCGACTCCAACCCACCCGGACCCGGACAGTCCGCCAACGGCGATCAAACTACCCCCGATGGCGAATCAGCCAACCACAATGGCGTCAATGGAAATCTGGTGCCGCTCACGGGCCGCGCCGCGCGGTTTGCCCAGCGCTATCCGGCGCCGCCCCTGGTGGCGGCTGGCGAGGAGATGGTCAGCACGGCAGCTGACGAGTTCCAGCTGCTAGCCTTCAAGCTGCGATCATGGGCGGCGCTGCATGACAACGCCAAGGTATTCGTCGTCGCGAGCGCTGTCGGCGGCGAGGGAAAGAGTTTTGTCGCGCTCAACCTGGCGGCCTCGCTGGCGGTATCGGGTAGCGGCACACTCTTGATCGACGCCGATATCCGCGCGCCATTTCAGCACTATGCCTTCCCGGTGCCGAAAGTGGACGGACTGCTCGGCTATCTGCAGGGAACTACGGAAATCAGTTCCACCATACTGCCCACGCCGGTGCCGGGCTTGAGCCTGATGCCGTCGGGAGGGACCAGCAATCGCGCGCCGGAATACCTCGCTTCCACAAGAATGGAGTTGCTGATGGAAACTGTGAAGCGCAGTACCGGCTACCAGTACATCATAATCGACACCCCGCCGGCATTGCTGGTTCCAGATGCACAGATTCTCGGGAGGGCGGGAGATGCCACAATCATCGTGACGGCCGCCGACAGCACCGCACGCGCCGCGACCACCAAGACGTTTCTTATGTTCGATCCCCAGTCTCTGTTCGGCGTGGTGCTGAACCGGTTCAAGCCTTCCTATTCTACCGTGCGCAGAGAGCGTTATGGACGCTATGGACGCTACGGCAGATACGGGCGTTACGGGAAATATTCGAAGTACTCGAAATACTCGAAGTACACGGATCCTGAGGTGAACGAATGACCGACGGCTCGTTCCGCCTGAGCCCGCCAGGATCTTTCCCCTTAAGCGCCGATCCGGCGTTTCAAGACGAGGTGAGCCGCGAGCTGGAACGGCTGCTAGAGCGCGTCCGTGACTGCGCCGCCGCTCCAAGCGTCGCCGGCGTTCTGCTGACGGGAAGTTTCGCGCGGGGCGAGGGAACCGTAATCCCCCATCCTCGAACCAGCAGCCGGTGGTTGAGCGATGTCGAATGCCTGGTGGTAGTCAGGGGCGGCGTCGTCCCGACGCGGGAAATTCAGCGGTCGATGCGGCAGGTCGAACGGGACACCAATTCCGATTGCGGCAACGCTGCGCGCGGAATCAAGGTTGAGTTGCGCGCGATTCTAACGGAGGGGATGCTGCGGCTGCCTCCCGCCATATTTACCAGGGAGCTGAGCGAGCACGCAAAGCTGCTCTGGGGCGATCCCGCTGCGATTCCGGTTCCGCCGGCGCCTTCAGGCGTAGAAGCAATATCCAAACACGATGCGTTTCGTTTGCTGAATAACCGGATAATCGAGCAAATTGCGGTACGCAGTGAATATGCGGACCGCGCCAGCGATAGTACTGCGGTTGCCTACTCGCTCGCCAAATTCTGGATCGATCTGGGAACGTCGCTCTCGGTCTTTTTGGGATGCTACCTGCCCGGATACCGGAGCAGGCAAAAACCGGTCGAGGACGCGTTGCGCGCGCACCAGGAGATTTTGGGAGTCGAGATGTGCGGCCGGCTCATCGCCCGTTTCCGCAATGCGATGGCTCAAAAGCTCGGCGAGACTGGATTTCCGTCCGGCGATCTCGCCGCCGAATTCAGCGAGGCCGTTGAGATTGCGCGTGCGACCTGGAATTGGGAAAGCGGGCAACTGCTGGGCACGAGCGCGGCTGCGGACGATTGGCGCGGGATCTTCGCGCGACTGAGCAGGCTAGAGACGGCTGCGCAGCGCCTGCGTGACTGGGCTCGCGTATTGCGACAGCCGTCAGGATTGCGTCAGTTGGGACCGCGCGCGATGTTCGCTGCGGCGCGGGTCGGTTCGCTCGCTACTCTGATATACGGAACCGGATGCGTGATCGATTTCTTCTGGGACGAAATCGGATCGGACAGAGGGCGAGGAACCGAGATGGCGGCCGAGCTTTGTGGGGCGCTCGCCGTCGAAGGGCGAGACCCGTCGGAGCGCAGGCGGTTGCTCACGCGCGCCACGCTCGGAGCCTGGGAACGCCATTTGAGGTTCGCAGCCGCATGAGCCGCGCGGTCAGCATCTCTATTCTCACTTACAAGCGCCATCAACATCTCAGGCGCGCACTCGCATCGGTGCTTCGGTACGCGGACCAGGTGGCCGAGATCATGGTGGTCGACAACGCCGCTGAACCCGAACTGAAGAGCATTCTGGTGGCCGAATTTCCCAATGTGCGCTATATCGCAGCGCCGTCCAACAGCGGATGCGAGGGCCGCAACGTCGCGTTGCGCGCGGCTGGTACTCCAATAGTAATCACACTCGACGACGACGTCGAATTGTCGAGCTCCAATTGCATCGCGGAAGTGGAAAGCGCATTTTCGCGCGACCCGGAGCTCGCATGCCTGAACTTCACAGTCACCGGTGTCGATGGCAAGGTTCTGGAACGCGATTGGTGCCATCCGAGGCCAATCTCGCACGCCACCAGGGAGTTTGAAACTCACTTCATTCTCGAAGGAGCATGCGCACTCAGCCGCGAAAAAGTTTTGTCAGTGGGCGGCTATCCGGGCGAATTTTTCCTCGGCCACGAGGGAGTGGATCTTGGCTATCGGCTAATCGGGATCGGTTGCCGCATCGTGCATACACCTCGCGTGTCGACTACGCATCACGCGGCTATCGAGCATCGTCCCGATTGGCGGGTTTACTATTATTACACTCGAAATGGAATCTGGGTCGTCTATCGATCATTTCCGCCGTTGATGGCCATTGCTCCTATGCTTACCCACCTCGCCACGATGGGGTTCTTCTCATTGCGCGCGATGCAGGTTCGGGCGTATCTGCGTGGATGCGTGGACGGGGTATGGGGGTTGTCGCGCATGGAGCGTCACAATCTCGATGCCGACTCGCTCAAGCATGTGCACGAGATCCGGTCCGAACGGGTGCCATTATTTGGCAGAATCCAGCGGCGGCTGCGCGAGAGAATTCTGTAACTTTCGCAGAATCTGATCCGGGTGTAACTAGGTTTTGAAACCCTACGGCGGCACGCTAATGACCGCCATTTGAGGAGTGGATGGGCTCACCGCGGTGATTCTTTATTTCATCTTTCTATTCCTTGTACCGTTTCAGGAACACCCTATTCTGGGAGCCCAGCTCTTTCACGTCGGGTCATTCCCAGTCACACCGATTAAATTGGCAGGGATTCCGTTGGTCGCCGCCGCGCTTCTGCTTCCGCGTCCGCGCGACGCAGCGCCACGGCCGGGCACGGGAATTCTCATGCTGTTTGCCGCGTTCACACTATTTCAGGTTTTTGGGACAACCTTGTCTTCCTTGAGCTTTCCGACCAACGACGCATCGACCATGGTCTCCTTCGCAATCCTCATGTTCGCGACAAATCTCCTCGTCAGCACTCAAAACAGATTGCAAATGACTATTCGTACGATCGTGCTGGTCGAAACGTTTGCGAGCATGTGGTTGTACAAGCAGTACTATATTCTACATTGGCCGCGGCCGCTTGGTCCGTCAGCGGATCCCAATTATGAGGCACTCTCATTAGTCATGACCGTGCCGCTCGCAATCTGGCTGACTCGGTACGAAGGGCGCGCTCTGTGGAGGTGGGTGGGGCGGATTTGCAGCCCGATTCTCGCATTCGCGGTTTTCGTTTCGCAGTCGCGAGGGGGCTTGCTTGCTCTAATAGTAATGAGCGCACTGGCGTGGCTGAACTCGCAGCATAAGATGCGATTGGCGGTCGGATTCACCCTCGCGGTCGCCGTCATGCTCGCGATTGGTCCGAACCAAATGATCAAGCGACTTGAGCAGATTCAAATCCAGGGAGAGGCCGAGACTGGCGCTGAAATGTCGACGCGAGCGCGTGTCGAGTTGGCGCGAGCGGGTTTCCGCATGATGGAGGATCATCCTGTCTTCGGTGTAGGGTTGGGCCAATTCGAGAGTTATGAATTTCACTACAACCCGCTGCTGATAAATCTTGAGGGACGCGCGCATATCGCCCACGACACCTACGTACAGTTGGGCGCCGAGGGAGGGATTCCTACCCTGGCGCTCTATTTGGCTATTCTTGCAGTGACCCTGTCTACTTGCCGGAGTGCGCAAAAGGCGCCTGGTGCGCCCGCCGATATTGCGGGCCTCGCACTGGCATTTCAGATCGGATTGATCGGCATTATGGTGGCGGAGGTTTTCCTCACCGCGCAATACATCAAGGAAGTCTGGGTCTTTATCTCGCTCACGCCCAATTTGTATGCGATTACGCTTCATGGCGCGGGATTGAGCAGGAAGACGGCAGCCGCAACCGAGACCGTGCCCGTCAAGCCGGTCGTGCTCTGGCCACGTCTACGCCGCGCCGGATGAGGATCCTGCTCGTTTCGGAGATGATCCCGTGCCTGCCGAGTCATGACGGTTTCCGACTGATACCCGCAAATCTGATTCGAAATATCTTCGATCGTCACGAAATTCACTTGATTGCGCTGTCGCATGCGGGTGCAGAGGAGCAATCGGAATGGCCGCGCGCCTACTGTCGATCCGTCTCGATTTTTCGATCCGAAAGTGAAATTCGATCCAGGATGCGCGCGATAACCGGCGATATAGATCCGGCCCTGGCGCGCTTCACCAACGATGCGGTGGCGAAGGTGCAGCCGGACTTGATCCATCTCGAAGGTGGCGGACTGGCAGCGCTGCTGCGCACGACTAGGCGGGGGTTGCCGGAAATTCTCTGCGTGCATGACTCGAAGGCGCTGCGTTACCAGGAATTCGCCGGTTACGCTGGCCGGGCGCGGGAGCGGGTTCGTCTGCGGCTACTCTCGGTTCTGGCGCGGCGCCAGGAGCGCCGATGGTTTCGCTACGCCGACCGCGTGGTGGTCACCTCGCCGTCCGACGCGCAGGCGCTGGCGGGCGCTGTGAACTCGCAGCGAATCGCCGTGATACCCAACGGCGTTGACCTTGAGTATTTTGCGTACCGGCCGGCGCCGGAGGCGGGCCGAATCGTGTTCACGGGTAACATGAGCTGGCCGCCGAACGAGGATGCGGCCGAGCATTTTGCTCGCAAGATCCTTCCGGCAATCCAGAAGCGGATTCCCGCGGCTTCTTTCTGGATCATAGGCGCGCAACCGTCCATGCGAGTTCAAGACCTTGCGAGACTTCCGGGAGTTCACGTCGTGGGCACGGTCGCCGATATCCGCCCTTGGATCTCGAGCGCGGCCGTTTACGCAAGTCCGCTGCGATTCGGACTCGGCGTGAAGAACAAGATTCTCGAGGCGATGGCTTCCGGCGCGCCAATCGTCGCAACTTCGCGAAGCCTCTCCGGCACGCCATTGAGCGCCGGGCGGCACGCGCTCATCGCCGATGACGACGTAAACTTCGGCGATTCGGTCGCGCGGTTGTTGACTGACCCGGCGCTGCGCGAATCGCTCTCGCGTGAAGCGCGGCGCAAAGTCGAGGCGGAACACTCATGGCAGTTCGTTGCGACGCAGTATGAAGGCGTGTATCGCGAAGCTTTGGCGGAACGCGGCGGCAATCCACGCGGCGAGCAGTGAGGATCGCTCAAAGCCCGTCGAGCACTTGCTCCGAGCCGGTTGATGGAATCTTCGCGCGCCGGCGGCCGGGCAGCAGTCCGCGCCGGATTATCTTCAATGCCGCGGTTTGCGGCAGAAGCGCCGCGAGCGGAAACCAAAGCGTGTGAAACAATTTGCTGCGAAGATTGTATCCGGAATTGCACCATGAAGATTTCAGACCAACGAGCACCAGGTGCATCGGCCGATCGTTCATGATGGGGTGATGGGTTGGGTCGACGCGCAATGAGGCCAGCCGGTATTTCAGATGGGCCGGCTCACGCGCGGCCCAATTGCGCGGAATTGTGAACCCAGACAGATTCGCGAACTCCGCGAGCGCCCATTCACGCTGCAGATCGATGACGATCTTGACGCGCAGCTTGCGCGAATCCAGCTCGTCGCCCAGCATGCCGTGATTTGACTCGTGAATCCGGTAGCAACCGAGAGTCTTTTTGAGCGAAACGATGTCGCCGAGGAACGGCGCGATAATTTCAAGCGAGGTGTCGGCCGCCTGGCGCCATTGAATCTCGGGCAACGGCAAGAGACGGTCAAGGACGATTCGCGCAAAAGCGTTGCCGCTGGTTGGTACTCCGATGTAGCCGCCTGTGTCGAGGATTGACGCCCGAATGTCGCCGTTGGGCATCTGCGCCGGCGAATATGGAACGACGCCTCCGAGCGCGCGTCCATCCGCGTCGATGTGGGCCAAAACGAATTGCGCTTTCGCTACGCCGGGGTGCCACTCTCGTACCACCTCTTCGACGGCATTCGGCAGCAGGAGATCATCGGCGTCGAGGAACATGACGATGCTGCCGTGGCTCGCGCGAAAGCCGGCGTTGAATGCGGATGCATGCCCGCCATTGAGCTTGAAGATCGTGGAGATACGATCGCCGTAGGTGGCAATCACGTCGCGGGAGTTGTCGGTTGAACCGTCGTCGACGACAATGACCTCGATAGGCGCATAGCTCTGAGCAAGTGCGCTATCGATCGCGGAGCTCAGGAAACGCGCGTAATTGAAATTATCTATGATGATGCTGACGAGAGGCTCGGGCTCCAGCGCCGGCTTCATCGGCAGCTACCCGGCGACCGAGCGAACGTCCGCGCCGCCGTAGTCGCTCGTTTGTTCCGCGGCCGGTTTCCAGCGAGAAAGGTTTCTCCCGGTGATTCGTTCAAGCTCCTCCGTTTCAGGAAGCATCATCGCGCGGATTTCGTCCGCCGATGCATTGCTCAGAGGCGGAAAATCCTCGACGAACGGCCGCCGCATGATCTTCCATAGTGCGGTGCGTTGGCCGAGTTGAATCAATGGACGCGCGCCATGCCGGGAAGCCCAATCGACAGCCTCGACGGTGCGGCGGGCTATCGCGTTGGAGCGGGCGGCGCCCGGAGCCGAATAAACCTTTGCGCCGCCGACCCTGGAGCGATCGAGCGCAATGTGCGGCGCTGCGATAAAGTCACAGACCGTGTCCAGGTAGCCTTGCGGGTTCGAGCTGAGATCTTCATAGAACAGCACCAGCACCCGCGACTTGCCGAAGGCGGCCTGCCAGCGTTTGAGGTGGGTCGCGTAACTGCACAGGTCCGCACCGCAGTTGATCTGGAAGCGCCAGTAGCCGTCGAACGTGTCATTGACGGGGCGGCGCTCCAAACGGAGCAACCGATAGAGCGAATACAGTCTGGCGGCGGGCTCGCGGAAAGTCATAATTATTTTGCAGTCTGGAATGTCGCGTTTGATTCTTTCCCGCGCGATCGCATTCGAGAAATAGGTAGGACCCATCTCTCCCGCAGGGACATCCGCCGGATAGTCACCGAATAGATTGCAGTACCACCTGCCGCCGCGATCGTAACGAACGTCGAAAAATCGGGTTTCCTTTTCGCTCGGCAGGCCTATATGGCCCATCAACACCTCGTGCAGCCAGGTGGTACCGGTTCTAGGCGGTCCTACGTGAACGAAACTTGGAAGTCGCAATTCTTTTCCGTTGTTCATAGTGTTGGGTCGATCGCAGGTCGATCAGAAACCATAGCGCACTGCGGATTGGAAGTGAAAGAATGGCGAACCCACAGATACTGTCTCAGTTCGGCGTTTTGAAACCGGAATGTCTTAATTTCACTTGAGGCTGGGATCTAGAGTTGTGGCCCAACTCCTGGACCTGGGAGTGCTGAGTTTCTTCTACCTTCGGGACGAAGTGGCCCACAGGCCTGTGCCACCGCTGCGGGCCAACATTCCGCCGCGCAAGTTTCCGGAGTCCCATTTAAGCAAGCGCGCTCGGCGATTTTTTCACAGGCTTGGTTGTTCCCTGCGACGCACTGATCACGAAGGTGTGGGAGAGGGGTTTTCCCGACTGCCGATGGTTGCTGCTGCGCGCAGCCCGACAAGGCGAGAACAAGAGTAGAAAGCACGATCGCAACGTGACGGAGCTTCACGCACGTCTCTCCTTTGGCTGGTAATGTAATGAAGGCCAGCCCACAAGCGCGAGCGCGGCAGCGTGGCGGGGCTTTTTCCGGATGAAATCCTCGCCGCACACATTACCAGAGCCGATCGATGTCGCAAACTCAAGTGTTGCCTTGTTCAGCCAGTACCAACCCATATCAATCAATTCTGTAAACGTGAGCCTGAAACGGCGCGTAAGCGTCCTCGAATTGAGAACCGCCGTGATCCGGCGCAATTGAACGATTCTCACCTTGCACCGATACCGTGCGAGCGGGGCGTCGGAGCGTGAAGGTGGCGGTGACGCCATTACTGCTGTGATTGTAGGAAATCAGGTAGCGGCCGCCGTCCTTGAGATCCTTCTCCTTGGTAATTACCGCACCGGAAGCGGAATTAGCGGAGAGCACGGGGCTGTCCGGGGCGATCAGTACCGGCTCAAGCGCGGCGATTCCCCTGGTCACGTTGACCAACTCGTCGTAGCGCTGCTGGCGAAGGACCGGATCGCGTTTGCCCCAGTCGAGTCCGCGCAGCCCGTAAGACCAGTAGAAGACTCCACGCGCGCCCTCGGTTATCGCCATCCAGCTCATATCATGGAGTTCCTGCTCGGTGGGAAAGTGCGACAGCCGCGACATCCAGAAGAACTGGATCACGGTCCAGACCGGCCGCGCTCCATGAACTGCGGCTATCACCTTGCGGGTCATATCCCCGACATAGCTCTCCGGGAAACGGGTACCGAGAACGTACGGGTCGACGCCGAGTACATCGACGGAGTCACGCCAGAACTGGAATTCGTTGGGATAATTTTCCACCGCGAAGGTAATGCTGGCCGGGTCATTCTGCTTGATCAGGCTATACTGATGGAATGTCCGCGGTTGCCGCTCGCTTGCGCATTCGTCACAGGTGTAGTAGCCGACGACGCGCGAATCGACGGCCAATCCTTTTGCGTATTGAGCGATCACCTGGTCCGCGGGAACGTTTCCCGCTCGCGCCCACTTGGGATAGTTGCCCATCTCCGGAAAAAACGCGCTGACGGTCGCCAGGTAAAATATGCCGAACGGCTCCATTGCTTCCGTGTAAGGATAGATCACCTCCGAGCGGCCGTTGGCGATAAAATAGTTAATCATCATATTGACCGGTGCCTTGGCTATCCCGGTCAATCTCGGAGTGTAGTTATCGGGTCGAAGCCCGTAGCCAGTCGTATCGTAGAGGCCGATCACAAATCGCGGGCGCCCGCCCATGTGGATGATATTGTCCGGATCGATGTACGCCTTCATCGAGGCGCGCGAAGCGCTGCTGACCTTGGCGATCGTGTAGGGGGATTGTGAGAGGATCCGCTTATCGCCGGGTCCCTCCAGATAGCCCTGCAGCCGATATAGGCCAGGCGGCAAGCCACCCATGTCCACGGCCGCGACCGTCGAGCCGTTGGCCGGCGGCAACAGCCGGCGGGTCGAAAGCACCTTTCCACCCGGATCCGCCACTTCGAGCACGACGTGAAGCTGCGCCATTGTCGTGTTCGCCGGCGGATTAACATCGATCGCGACCCGCGCGACCTGGCTTTGGTCGCTGAACATCATTCCCCGATAGTTCGGGTACAGCAGAAAGATTTCCAGCGGCGGAGGAAGCTCGCGGCGCAACGAAAAGTTTCTGAACCAGGATGCTCCGGAGACGGGTCCCACAGTTCCCGCGAGGAAGGCACCGGTGCTTCCATCGGCGATCTCAGCGTGCGCTTTGACCGCGGTAGTCCAGTCGCTCGTACCTGCAACCGGCTTGGTCGGCGCCCATCCGCGGGCGGGGCTTTGCCACAGACAAATTCGAGCGCCCCCCCGCCCCTTAGGCACAGTGATAGTCGTTTGCGTTTTTATATCAGCTGAAATCGTGTAGATACCGGGCGGACATTTAAAAGCATTCTTGCTAACCGGATACCGCTCGGCGCACGGTTCCTGCAACCGCAGGCTGGCGGTATCGCCACTCCCTTCCAGGCTGAAGCACGAGGGGTTGAGCGTCCACCCTTGAATTCCGGAGCGCAGATCTCCATTGACCAGCAGATTCGGTCCCAGACTATTACCCGTTTCCAGCGCATCGAGGCCCCCGGTGACGATTCCATCGCAATGCCCGGAGCCGGCGAGCATGATCGCCCAGCAGGTGGTAATCAGAAATACAATAGCTACTCGACTAGTCAGTTTCAGCATAACTTGATAGTGCCGGAATATATACTTTGAAATAGAAATCGGAGATCAGGAGGTGGTAGTTGCTATCAGGAAAAACCTCTTTCTGACGAGGGGCGACGAATCGGAGAACGGGACAAACGTGTCGAGTTCAGGACTGCTCATCCAGAGTTGATACCCAAGGCCGCCGAGCAGATCGGTTATGGATTTAACCGATCCGCCGAATTTTTCGAGTCCGCACCCGACATGCATTTCGAAAAAGCAATCCGGGCGATTGCGCGAGAGGGTATCAGTCGCTCCCCGCAGCACTTTCGATTCGAATCCCTCGACGTCCACGAACAGAACGTCGGGAGATCCATATCGCCGCGCGAGCTCGTCGACGCTGACGCTGGGCACGGCGATTTTGCCCCAGGCACCACTGCCATCATCGACTTGTCCGTTCGCGCGGCAGTTGAACTCGATCGGGTCCCCGGTGTCGGACACGGCCGCGTTGAGCACCTCGACATTGCCGGCGCCGTTCATGCGGCAATTTTGAATTGCAGCGTCATAGTTATGCGGGCTGGCTTCGACCGCGACCACCTTGCCGCCGGCGCCGACAAATTTGGCCAGGATCATAGCGATGAGACATTGAAACGCGCCGCAATCGAACACGACGGCGCCCGGACGCAGGCGATGCTGTGCGAGGAAGGAAATCTCGGGCGGAATTTCGGACGCGTCGCGATCGTACCAGCTCTTTGCGGTCGGGTCCGAGATCCACAAGTCGAACTGGTAGCCCGCCCTCGAACGGTGCACCTGGTAAGGCCGAAAACGCCGGAGCGTCCAACGATAGCCTGCCACCCGGATGCGGTTCGCGACGGCCAGTGGAAGTACTAATTTGGCTGCGCCCCTGAGACTCATACCCGTAGGGGCCACTGTCGCATTCGCTGGAAATCTCTGCAAGGATCGCGCGATTGCATCGGTACGGCTATGGTTTAGACAAGCGACATCGCGAGCAGGAAGGGATTTCAAGGGTTTCGATGAGCGAGAATCATGCCGTTAGCAGGACCGCCTCGTCCCAGGTGTGGAAATCGCTGGATCGATATTTGGGCCGCGGCTCCTATTATTGGTTGAAAGACCGGATTCATCCGGATCGCGAATACACCCAACTCACCTATGCTCGATTGATCGACGAGGTGCTGACCCTACAAACGCGATGGCTCGATGCCGGCGGCGGTCATCAGATTCTGGAGGTCACCTCACCGGAAGGCGAACTCGCGATGGTGAGACGGGTCAGGCTGGCCGTGTGCTGCGATCGAGTCCTCGATGCAATCGCGAAGCATCGCAGCATTCGTGTTGGCGTCGGAGCCACGCTCGACCACCTTCCTTTTCGGGGGCAATCGCTGGACTTGATCACGCTGAATAGCGTCGCCGAGCATCTCGAGAGGCCGCGCGAGGTGCTGTCGGAGTTCGCGCGCGTGCTCGCGCCGGGCGGACGGGTGATCATTCACACCACAAACGTCTCGAGCTACGCGGCGCGTATGGTCGGACTGGGGCGGCGAATTTTGCCCAAATCGTTGATCATGAAGCTGATTCGCTTCATGGATTTTCGCGAAGAAGAGGACGTGTTTCCGACTTACTACCGCGCAAACACTCGCAAGGATCTTGAGGCGGCCGCGAGCCAGGCCGGGCTGTCAAGCGAGAAGATGCTATTGGTGCCGGCTCGCCCGCTGTTTTATTTCATAGCGCCGTTGTGCGCCGCCGAACTGGCCGCAAGCCGGCTGCTGCTGCGGCTGGGCGCGGAGAATTTTGCCGCGAGCGTAATACTTGGCGTCTACCGCAAGCCTATTTTGAATGCGCAGTGAGCACCTCGACGATTTTCTCGACGGTCACCATAAGTTCGATCTGATCCGGCGAGAATTCTTGACCGAACTCCTGTTCGAGACTAACCACGATGTTCACCTGGGCCAGCGAATCCCATTCCGGGTGCAACTGTGGCGATGATCGCGCGGTAATCGATTCAAACGGCAGCATCGTCATCTCGCTTACGATTCTGCGAACCCGGGCCATCGCCGAATCAGCCATGAGAAATCGCTCCTTCGGACCGACATTCGATCCATCCCGGCGATTCCATCTTGCGACGCAGATCGTATTCAAAGAGCAGGCGACTATTCTCCTCTCGAACCAGCCGGAATTGCTGGCTCGGATAGAAATCTCTGGCGGGAGTATTTTTCGCGGTCGGTACAAACCAGGCTTGCAGCCGGCGGGCGCCCTGCTGGGCGCAATCCGCGACAATATGAGCGAGGAATGCGGTCTCGATCGTACGTCCCATGGCTCGACAGCTCAGTAAGAAACTGTCGAGCTCGCAGATCTCGCCGGCTTGGGAAGAAATCGCAATTCCCACCAATCCGTAGTCGCCCAGGCGATCCGACGCCGAAAGCGTGTAGACCTTCCAGCGGTCCCGAGAAGCCAACTCCGCAATCTTCTGTTCGCTGTAGCGTTTGGTAGTGAGATTGAATTGGTTCGTCTTTTGAGTAAGCTGTGCGACCCGACCTAAGGTCTTCGGGCATACCGTACCAATAGTTACCCGGATGTTAAGGGAGCGATAGTAGTCTTCCAAACTCAAGGCACTGGTCTTGAGCGCCACGCGCTTTTGCTCCGCCTGATAGTGAGATGCGCGAACCTTGTCTTCCGCGGAAATCGCGATCTGCTCAAAGACCGGCGCCTCGCGCAAGGCAGTCGCGTATCCCGCTGGGTCGGAGGGCAGATCGATTACGTAAACTTCCGGCTCAAGTGCGCGAACCTCACCGCGTTCCTTGGGGTCATCGTCCACAAAGGCGAGCGCGGAGGGGTCGATGTTCAGTTCGACGGCAATCTCGCGTAAATTTTGCGCCTTGTTGTTCCAATTTATCCGGTTCGCGGCAAAATGATGGGGACGCAGAAGCATCGCGGGATGCTTGCTCAGCACCTCGAGCGCGTCTTCAGGGTTGTTCTTGCTGCAGATCGCAAGAATTACTCCGCGCTGATACAGATCGAGCACGGCGCGCTGGAATTCGAGGAACGCATTACCCGGATAATGGTCACCAAGTTTCACTGCCCCGGGTCCGTCTTCACCGACGATTCCGCCCCACAGAGTGTTGTCGAGGTCCACGACCAAGGCCTTGCAGATACGACCCGCGAGCGGCAGCAGAATCCTCGTGAACTCCGCAGCAAGATGCGACAGCGCGTCGGCGCGTAGCGGCAACCGGATGCTCAACCACTTCGCTTCGTCATACCACCTCAGCCGCCCGAATCTGGCAATCGCGGCATCGTAGTCGAATACATAGACCCCTGCGTTCTCAGAACAAATTTGCACTATTTCGCGATTGATTGTGCGCAACGCCTCTACCTGACCGAGATTCTGCTGAGAGTCCAGCACTCCTGCGCGAGGAAGTGGCGGCGCGTCAAGGGTATTCAGCACCACATGGGCCTGACTATGCGACCGAACTGCCTCGATAAATGACCGCAATTCGGAGCAGGTCCGGTCCAGAAGACGATCAAAGGCGGAGGAACCCACCTCGGCAGATTGGTTCCAAAGTTCCGGCACCACATCGCGCGTCTGCGTTGCCAGCCAGATTACCTCCGGCTCGAAGCGGTACAGGTCGCCCGCCGGAGAGCGGACCTCTTGCGCATAGGTGTTGAAGCCTCCGATGTGCACTGCCAGGTCGAGGCCGTGAGACGCCGTTTCGGCGCGGAGGAGGGGAACCAGTGGCTCAACCGTATAAGTGCGCAAGATTGCGGCTCGCAGGCTGGGCAGATCCAGCTTGTGCTTGATCTGCTCGAACCGCTTGAGGACAAACTGCGCGTTGGAAAGAGTTCTCGAGGAACGATAGAGATCGGACATCAGCCGATGAGCCACTGCGTAATCGCGGGACTCAATGGCATTGAGAATCAGATCGCGATCGGTAGCGCCGCTATTATTCATCCGAAGTTGCCCGACAGGCCGTCACACCACCACGAGGAAACGGAATGCACAACCGATCAGCCCTTGTCCCACTCGCTGTGCACTTTCCCGACGACTCTTGCCGGCGATCCGATGACCATTGTTCCAGCAGGCACGCTCCGCAACACCACTGAGCCGGCGCCAACTATTGCGCCCGCGCCGATGTTGACCCCCGGCACTATGATCGCACCCGTGCAGACATACGAACGGGCTCCAAGGGTCACTGGCTTCAACAAGTCGCTCCTCACATTGTGGCATTCAATGATTACACGGGGGGCGAGGCAAACGCGATCTTCGAGCGTAATCATCTCGGGGAAAACCGGATCGATAAGGCAGTCGCGGCCAATAAAGTGCCCGCTGCCCCGGAATTTTACTCCCATCAGGCGATACCCCAGTAATCGCAACCTGGCCGGCAATACGCCAACGAAATATGGGACCGTCTTGAGGATCAGACGATGCGTGAACGAAGACTTCCGGAGCGCGCTGTATTCCTTCAAGCCCATACCGGGGAGCCATCCACCTTCGCCGGGAGCTCCCTTATAACTCCAATCGGTCGCGGTATCATGCATTGCACGGGAATCACCCGCTTTCGGTGTGACAAGTCGCTCGCGTTCCCCTTCAACACGGTCCGGCATTCATCCGACCTCGAGCATAACCGCGCTTTCCGGGTTTGCATTCATTGCTGGACTGGGTCCACGCGAAACTTCGACTCTATCGAGGCGGTTATCCTGCCAGAGAGTGCGCGGGGTTCTCAAGAGGGCGACCGCTGAGCACTTGCTGCTCGGGGAATGGCCGGTGTACTTTGGCGCTGATGAGCGGTGTAAAGAACACAAATCCTTCGAGCTCCCTATACGATCCATCGCGGCTTGCAGAGCGGGCAATCAGGCTTTATCTCGATCTCTTGAAACGCTCTTTGACAAACACGCTGTTCGAGGCGGAACCCGACGCCGATCAGGAGAATGAACTGCGCTTCGTACACGGCTTTATCAATCACTATATTAACGGTTCCGCGGTTTCGATGTTGCCTCTGAAGCGATTCGAGCATCTGCAAACCTGTATCGAGGACGTTCTCGCGCGCGGCATTTCTGGCGATCTGATCGAAGCAGGAGTTTGGCGTGGTGGGGCGACCATCTTCATGAGAGCAGCGCTCAAAGCTTACGACTCTACGGATAGGACGGTATGGGTGGCGGATTCCTTCGAAGGGCTGCCGGAGCCCGATGCCGAGAAGTTCCCGCTTGAAGCGAAGGCTCATCAGGGGCCGGTGATGACCAAGACCTACAAGCATCTCGCGGTCAGCCTTGAGGAAGTTCAGAGGAACTTCCGCGCCTACGGGATGCTCGACGAACAGGTTCGGTTCCTCAAAGGGTGGTTCAAGGACACTCTTCCTAGTGCTCCGATCGAAAGACTCGCGATTGCCCGACTGGATGGCGACTTCTACGAATCGACCAGAGACGGGCTGGTAAATCTTTACGACAAACTGTCGATCGGCGGATATATAATCATCGACGATTACGGCGAGACTTCGTGGACCTATTGCAGGAAGGCGGTCGATGAATTTCGGCGAGAACGCGGGATCGAGGAGCCGCTGATCCGCGTTGACTCGAAGTGCCATTTCTGGCGCAAACTACGGCACGCAACCAAACTGCCGCCCGCATAAATGTTTCCACTCCGCCGTTCGGAGCCGGAATCTCAGCAGCCGAATCGCGATATTCACATTGCCGCCACCGTCGGCGGTGACGAAGGAATACGCGCGCCTTTGCCTCGGTAAGACCTGCCGTCCCAACGTCCCGAGCTGACCGGACCCCCCAAAAAGGGCGATCGTTGAGAATCGGAAACTGGAACGACCCCGCCGACCGGGTCGCGACGAGTCACCCTCGTGTCGCGGTTTGACAACAAAGTCGTAACACAGCTAAAAACTTTGGGGGGCCTCTAGTGACATTTTGGGACCTAGGGCGAATTAAGACGACGGCTGCCCGAAGGCGCTAACTGCTGCAGCCAAAGAGGCGGTGGGGCAATCTTGAATCAGCAAAATAGGAGAGAGTTCGCCGGACGCATTGCTGACGCAATTTGCATTTTCGTCGGCTATCTGTTGGCCACGGAAATCGCGTCTGCTTTGCACTGGGGCAAGATTCTGGTGGTCCCGCTCGGCAGAGCTTCCGAGGCGCAATCGGAGTATTCGGCCCTGTTGATCCTGGGCATTCTGATCTGGCTGACGATGACTGCCTTCGCGGACACCTACCGAGCCCACCGTACGGAGCGCCTGAACTTTCTTGCGCGCAGGATGATACGGACGCTGTTTATTTGGGCTTTGCTCACGATCACAGCCGTCTTTTCACTCAAATTCGAGTACGTCAGCCGCCAGTTCATCGGGTATTTCATTGGCGCGTCGAGCGTCTTCATCTTTTCCCGCGATTTGGGAACCACGCTTTTCTTGCGGAGCCTGCGCCGGTCCGCCCATAAGTGGCGAACCGCAGTGGTGATCGGCGACAACGAGGCGACCTGCGCGCACTTTGCGGGCCTGCTGACTGCCACGCAATCCATGGGCTATCAACGGGTTGACGTTCAGCCGGCCAAGCGGGCGGTTGACGGTACCGACAACGGCACGGAGTGCGGATACAACTTCAACGCCGGTTCACTTGCCAAATTTGACGACGTCTTTCTCATCGGCGTGAACGATGGTGCTGATTCTGCAGTGGGAGCGGACGGCGTTCTTGCGCTCCTCAAGCAAGGCAAGTCCGTTCACATCATACCGAGCTTGCTCGACACCAGGCTGTTCCGCCAATCGCTTGGCGACGTCGCCGGGATTCCGGTGCTCTCGGTCAGCAAGGGTGAGTTGAATCCCCTTCAGGCAGCGGTGAAGCGCGCTGGTGATCTGGTTCTCTCGGCGATGTTGCTGATCGTTCTGTCGCCCCTGATGGGTGCGATTGCGCTCGCGGTCAAACTGACCTCGCGAGGCCCGGCGCTATTTCGTCAGAAGCGCCTGGGTCTGAATGGAGAACCTTTTACCCTGTTTAAATTCCGCACCATGCGTGCTGACGCCGAGCGAATCCTGCGCGACTCGCCGTCGCTGCGCGAAAAGTACCTGCAAAACAATTTCAAGCTTCCCAACGGCGAAGATCCGCGCGTGACTCCGCTCGGGAAGTTTCTGCGCGCCACCAGCCTCGACGAGCTGCCTCAACTATACAACGTGTTGATCGGTGAAATGAGCCTGGTGGGACCGCGCCCGATCGTGCCGAACGAGGCGGCTCAGTATGGCGACGTCGCGATGCTCTTCATGTCCGCCAAACCGGGGATGACCGGCCATTGGCAGGTCAGCGGTCGCAGCGAGATCGCGGAGTATCACAAGCGCGTCGAGATGGACCTCGAATACATCCGCGATCAGTCGCTCAGCAGAGACCTCGAGATACTGCTGCGGACCGTCCCGGCAGTGTTGGGTCGCAAGGGCGCCAATTAACGGGTTTCCCGCTGCATGTGGATGCCCTCCTTTTACTGGCAACACCCGTGTATGGTAAGAGTGTGATGCGGAGGCTTCGCGCAACCATGGTCAAACGATCGCTCCGTCAGTTCGGTGGTCTGCTCGCTCGTTTAATGATCGTCTCCGGATTGTTCCTTGTCGCGCCTACTTCTCTATCGGCCGCGCACCGCCAGCAGACGCTTCAGAAGGTTGAGGTTAACCTGCAGGATACGGGGCGAACGGTTGCGCTCTCGGTGGGGCAGGACTTGGTTGTGAGGCTTCCGCTAAAGAACTACGACGACAACTACTGGTATGTGGCCCAAAACTCCGGCACGGGCCTGAAATTGCTGGCGGGGCCCAACGAGATACGCAGCCGAAATTGGACGCCGAGGCAGCGCCACAGTTTGGAGGTGTTCTACTTTCGGCGCGAATCCCCAGGGACCGCACATTTGGTGCTCGAGCAGAGTTACTGGTCGAAGCCGATGATTCTCAAAGTGGTCGATCGATAATCGCGCACGGGCGCGCGATTGCAGCTTGGGACTGTCCAGATTTTATTGACGGTCTCGGGCGTCTGCCATTTGCAGCGGCACCACGCTCACAATTGCGCTACATGTTTCGATGTATCAGGAAATCCCGCCGTTACCCGCACGCTGACTCAACCTCCAGACTGAGCAGTCGCCGTTCAGGAGGCAAAGAATCCTCTAGGAGTTGGACCGCAGTGCTTTCTTGGCGCGCTGCAAAATCCGGCGAGTGAGTGTCCGCTCCGACGTTGCGGGCCAGGATTGCGGTCCGGCGACCCACATGTAGACCCACTCGGACTCAAGTCCCGACGGGACCTCTTCGCAATCCGCCAGCGCCGGATTGTCGTTGATTGCTTCCGGCGAAGCGAACAGGACCAAGTTTTGACGATACCACCACTCGACCTGACGATTATCGCGAAGTCTCGGTCGCAATGGATCGAGCATCCTGAATCCCAATGCTTCGAAAAGCTTCCTCCAGTAGGAGAGCGGCTGGCAGTTGATGTGCCCGCCGCCCCCTTGGCCAGGAGGGGCCGCGGAGAACAGCACTTGCGGCGCGGCCGAGGTCAGCTGGGCCACCAGATGCCGCGCATTGCGCGCCGGCAGATGCTCAGCGACCTCGAGGCAGACGGCCAAGTCGAATCGACCCAACGGAATCTGGAATTCGCCGCTCAGGTCTGTGGGACAAAATCGATCGGTCGGAATCAGAAGCGTCGAAGGCTTGATGTAGTCGCCATCGAGTCCGAGGATTTTGTCGATCCCTTGCTCCCGAAATGCGCTCAGCCATGCGCCGCGGCCGCAACCGACATCCAGCACACTGGACGGACGAGTTAGCGCGACCACCATCGGCACGACGATTCGAGCCGAGCCTAGCGTGCGGTCGGGTCCATAC
>JBAWCX010000251.1:0-10985 GCA_049590495.1 Binatus sp. (SeqCode) | reverse complement strand
GGTGTCACCCTTCCCAAGAGCGCCTACGGCATTTTCAAGACAAGCAACTTAACTTTCAAACAGATCGATGTTCGTTTTCTGCGTAAGGATGTCGCGGTGGCTCACGTTCAATCGGAGTTGCAGGGTGACGCTGGCACAAAGGATACGAGACACTCCCTTCTGGTCATGATTCTGACCAAAGAGAACGGTAGGTGGTTAATCGCGGTCGTTCAAAATACCGAGATCAATCGCCGCCCGCTCTGAACCGGTGACTCAGAAGCAGGTGGGATACTTTCAAAACTCGCCCACCACCGAAAAGAGACCGAGCCTTGCGCGGACCAAGGCGGCGGTACTATGAGGTCAGGCGTGGCTGGCGAACGTCCGGATGCGGAGATCATGGCGCCGATCGAGAGGATCGCGCGCTTCATGGAAACTCTCGATTCCCAGTTTCTCAACGATGCCTTCGCGGGCGGCGAGGTCGTGCTCATCGAGAACTTCCCGCCCTACGTTTTCGAAGGCGCCGATGCAGTTGCGCGCTGGGCGAAGGGTTTCGCGGAGCATGCGAAAAATGTCCGCGATCTCCGACATTCTTTCGGCGACCCGCACGATTTTCACCTGGATGGCGAGCTTGCGTTCCTTTCCCTGCCGACGACCTGGCGAGGCACAATCGGCGCAAGCTCATTCATCGAAACCGGCGGCTGGGCCTTCGTGCTCGTCAAGCATGCAGGCGGCTGGCGCGTGCGGAACTACGGTTGGGCGGTGACGGGCATCGGCCGTGAAGGCCCGCGCAATTGATTCAAGCTGAAACGCGATGTCCTGGCGAGCGCGAGGGTGCGGAGGAAGCTTCGCTATGCCTTTTTCTTTGATGCGCTGCTCACCTACTTTTTACTGAGCGAACCCGCCGCAACGGTGGGACTAGCAAAGACACCTCATGAGCACACAATGCTGCTTCGTTAGGCATTCCTGGCATACTCCGTACTGTTTTGGCGTCATATTCGTACTGTTGGCGATTTGCGTTGGTGTAGTCGCTGCCGATGCCGACGAGGAGCCACGGTCTCGGGCAAACGCGGGGCGCATCAACCAGCCACAGGCGCAATCTACAATCAGTCAGACAATTCCAAGGACCGTTGACGTGAGGGGTGATGGTGAGGCTCACGCGCCGCCGGATACTATGTTCGTATCAATCGAAGTGGAGACGCGTTGCGGTCGCGAAGATGAATGCTTCAAGACCGTAGCCGCGCGGGCCGACGACGTCGCAGCCGCAGTGAAAGCTACACTTGGTGGGGGCGCTGAAATCTCGAAGACAAACATCGGTGTGAGTCCCACCTTTGGCCTTCCATCTCCAACCCCAACACCCACGCCTGCCGATCTTGGGTGGAAATTCACCGAGACGGTAAGGGCGAGTGCGGATTCAATCGAACTGACGGGTGCCCTGATTGACGCCGGAATCGCCGCGGGAGCTGCGAACGTGGAAGGCAGTGGATTTGATTTCCAAGGCCCTCAGCCGGAGTTTGCAGCCGGGATGTTCTACTCACCCGGAAGGGTACCTGCTGTCACGCGAAAGGTAGAACCTCATTCGCGAACTCCGTTCGTGACGCTGTCAGTCGAAGCGGAAGGGAAAACGGCTGACGAATGTGTAAAGAGAGGCTCGGAGGTGGCGGAACGAGTCAGGCGCGTGCTCGCCGACAAACTCGGAAGCCACGGGACAGTCCAGATGGAGCAGTACGACGTTCAGAAAAACCAGCCTCAATACGTCTACCGACCACCCGTGACGCAGGTTCAGCAAGGGTTCTCCGGCAGCACCACGGTCGAGATCGAGACCCGCGAACTGGACAAACTGGCAACTATAGTCGAAACCGCGGCCAGCGCCGGGGCCTCGAGGATCACTCAGGTGCGCTACACGCTCAGCAACCAGAGCGATGCGCGCAAGGAGGCGATCGAGCATGCGTGTGTGGACGCCCGACAAAAGGCCGAAGCTGCCGCGAGCTCGCTGGGAGTCAAGCTCGGAAAGATATCCCGGATCGACGTGGATTCCAGCGTACAGACCGCTCCCATCTATGGTGTGTTTGCGTTCGCCGGTGCGTCTTCCACATCGCGCTCGGAATTCGCGCAACAGTCCGTCCCGCATACGCCTGCCGATGTGCATGCGAACGTGAGCGTTACTTACCTGATCGAGTAGTCGCACACCAGTGGAGAAGCAACTGCGCGCGTGGTGTTTGCTGAGCGTCACCTTCGCGGGGATCGCTACTCTTATCCCGGAAATCGCTACGATCTCTGCGGCCCAAACCTTGGAGAATACGACCCCTCAGTTTGTCAGCCAGGCGGAGACAATCACCTACCCAGACCACCCAACTGTTAGCGCAAATGGAGACGGCCTTGCGCGGGCCCTGCCGGACAGCATGTCAGTCTCCTTTGGAGTTGAAGCACGTTGCGCTGGCCGCGAGGAATGCCTGGCGACCGTGTCTTCGATGGCGCAGAGAGTGACGGCTGCGGAAAAGGCGATCGTTGGTCCCGCCACGAAAATTTCGACCGACTCCATCGCAGCGAACCCGACATTCGACACCCCGTCTCCAATTCAGACCGCGACTCCGCCCGCGTCGGCAATCGGATGGAGATTCGAAGGGAGGGTAAGGGCGAGCGCCGATTCGATCGATCGGATGGCTCCCCTGGTCGACACCGCGCTTAGAGCCGGAGCCTCGGATGTGTGGGAGAGCGGATTCGTCTCCTTCAGCCCAGATCAGCACGGCTCGGGCGGGGCCCGGGGAAACGTCTTCACTCCCGGGCGCATCTTCCGGCCGCCGCCGCTGCCGCATGAAACGGATATCCCCTAT
Organism: Binatus sp. (SeqCode); assembly: GCA_049590495.1. GTDB lineage: Bacteria > Desulfobacterota > Binatia > Binatales > Binataceae > Binatus. The sequence goes on along the minus strand of JBAWCX010000251.1, from coordinate 8,175 downwards.
TTCATAGTCAATGTAGATGCGGAGGGAAGCAGCGGCTACGAATGCGTAAGGAAAGGCGCTTCGCTCGCCGACAAAGTCGTTCGGGTGCTCACTGACAAACTGGGCAGCCACGGCGCCGCCGGGATGGACGAGTACCAGGTGCGAAGGACCGAGGACCAACCGCAACGCATGCCGATTTCCCCGACGTCGCTGGTTCAAGTTCAAAAAGGCTTCTCCGCCACGACCGTTGTTGTGGTGAAGACGCGGGAGTTGGACAAACTGAGCGCGATGGTAGCCGCCGCTACGGCGGTGGGCGCAGTACGTAGCTATATAGGTTATGGTCTTGGCGAGGAGAACCAGGCGCGCAAAGATGCTACCGCACGTGCGCGGAGCGACGCTCAGGACAAAGCCGAAGCGGCTGCAAGATCAGTGCATATGAACCTCGGAAAGATCTATCGGATTGTGATCAACCCTAACGCCCAGCCCGAGTGGCGTTACATCCCCAGTCTCGCAGGCCTGAGTTCGGTCGGGCAGGCGCAAATTGAGGGCGAAGTTCTCCAACACACGCCTCTGGAAGCGCGCGCCAACGTGACCGTAATCTATCTGCTCGAGTAATCGCAGATGTGTTATCACCGAAGACTACGTCAGAAAGATTTTCAAGCTTGACTATCGCGAATTAATCAATTGCTTCCCGGCCTCTCGAAGAATGCCGGCCGATAGCTCAGAATCCGTCACGATACGGGACATCGTGAGGGCCCCGATCATTGTGGCCGCTGCTACCAACGCTCGTCGCCTCGCAACGTCCGGCGGAGTTTTGCCGAATTGAGAGGCGATGACTCCTACCAACTTCAGAAAAGCCTGCGTCGCCACGGCGCGCGTCCTTTCGTCAGCTCGGGCCATCTCGCTGCCGAGCGCGGCAAGCGGGCAGCCGTCTGCGGGCGCGTCCCGATGCGCCGCGGAAAGGTAGTTTTCCACTATCGTCTTCAATCCACGCTGCGGCGATTTCCCTGAAGCCGCGGCAGCGAGTTGATCGACCAAAGATTCCACGGCGGCGGTACATGCTTCTGCGACAATCTGATCCTTGGAGTCGAAGTGCCGATAGAACCCGCCGTGAGTGAGGCCCGCGGCCGCCATCAGATCGGCGAGACCCGTCCCAGCGATTCCGTTCTTGCGGAATGCCGCCGCCGCCGCCTTGATAATGCGTTGCCGCGTTGCCGCCGCTTCCTGTTTCGATTTCCGCATTCAGTTCCAGTCCGTTTCAAGTCGCCCACTCTTGCTTGACTCTTTAGATGATAGCTGACATCTATTTAGATGTCGAGCAACATCTTAATGCGGACCCCATCACAGGGTCTGCTGAGGAGACGGAAAATGACAAAGGCGAGATTTCTGATTACGGGCGCGACTGGTGACACCGGCGGCTACACGGTTCGGCAGTTACTCGGAAAGAATCACGCCGTACGCGTTCTCGCCCATCGCCCCGACGAGCGATCGGAGCAGCTGCTCGAGCTTGGCGCTGAGGTCGTGTTTGGCGACTTGCTCGATTTCGACTCGGTGCGCGCCGCGCTGAGCGGAGTGCAGCGGGCCTACTTCTGCTATCCGATCTGCCCAGGCCTTGTGCAGGCGACCGCTCAGTTCGCCGAAGCTGCCAAGGAAGCGGGCGTCGAAGTCATCGTCAACATGTCGCAGATATCCGCGCGTAGCGACGCGAAAAGCGACGCCGCCCGGCAGCATTGGCTAGGCGAGCGTGTATTCGACTGGTCGGGAGTACCGACGGTCCACCTACGGCCGACCTTCTTCGTCGAATGGCTACTCTACCTGGCGCCGATGATCCGGCAAGGTAAAATTGTCGCGCCGTTCACTACCACAGGGCGGCATGCGCCAGTCGCAGCCGAGGACCAGGCTCGAGTTATTGCGGCAATACTAGACCGCCCGGCCGCGCACGTCGGTAAGACCTATCCGCTTTTCGGTCCGGTTGAACTCACCCTTCCGGAAATCGCGGCGATCGTCAGTCGCGTGATCGGCAAGGAGGTCACGTACCAGCAGGTTCCGATCGAACGATACGCGGAAATCTTCACCCCGAAGAGACCCACTCATGCATCAACCGGCGGCTCGGCGAAAACCTTCCTGATGCAACACCTTCATGAAGTCGCCATCGACCACAGCAACGGCATCTTTGCCGGAACGAACAACTATATCGCTGAAATCGGTGGCCGCCAGCCGATGACGGTCGAGGAGTTCGTCATCAAGAATCGTGAGGCCTTCGTGTGACGTCGCCTGTCGGGGAAACAAAGCATAATGTGGCAGGTTGGTTGAAAAAGGGTCAGAAACACTGCCTGAGTGTTTCGCGGCGCCCGCGTGCCGTTGCGCGGGCGCGCCTCAGTTTCCGCCGCTAGCAAACACGCGGTCGTCGAGCCATCACCACGGGAGCGTTCCGAGTTTCGCGTGCGTGAACGTGCCCGTCGGGCCGTCCGGGCCGAGCAGCGCAACGCGCACCGCCTCGGCGGCGCCCTCCTCGACAGTCTCGGTGCCCGCATAGTTGTTGAGGTTCGTCTTGGTGAAGCCCGGGGAGACGGCGTTGACCTTGATCCCGGCCGGCTCCAGCTCGATCGCCATGGCGAGCGTCATAGCGTTGAGAGCCGTCTTGGACGCAGGGTAGACGGGGCCGAATATCGAGCGGTACGGGAAGGCCGGGTCCGAGTTCCGCGTCAGCGAGCCAACGCCGCTCGACACGTTGACGATGCGGGCTGCCGGCGCCTCGCGCAGGAGCGGCAGCATCGCCTGGTAAACGGCGAGGACGCCGAACACGTTGGTCTCCCACACCGCGCGCACTTCATCGAGGGACACGTTGCTCGGGCGGGTCAACTTAGCGTGTTCCTCGATGGTCATGTCCGGCCGCAGTCCTGTATTCGAGATAGCCGCGTTGTTGATGAGCACGTCAAGGCGGCCGAGCTCCTTGCGGATGCGCTTCGCGGCGGCGGCGATCGAAGCCTTATCCGTCACGTCGAGCTGGAGCGCGCGGGCGTCTCCGTCGATCGTCTTGGCCGCAGCCTCGCCGCGCTCGAGATTGCGCGATCCGACCAGCACAGTGAAGCCGTGTGCCACGAGATCCTTTGCGATTTGAAGACCGATTCCTTGATTGGCCCCGGTGACCAGGGCGACACGTTTGTCCTGCATAGTAATCTCCTTTTTGCTTCGATGTGATGAAAAGCCGGCTGGTGACTTTGTCGCCACGTCAAGGTTTGACGGCAATTGACTCCACTTCAAGCAGCCATTCTGCCCGGAACAGACGGCTAACGAACACAAATGCACTGGCCGGTGGTTTCTCGAGGTTGATGTATCTATCGCGAATAGCGAAATGCGACGCGAGGACATCGGCCGTCGGTACGGCGCTAGACACGAAAAAATTGAGCTTGATAAGGTTTTCCAGACTCGCACCCGCAGCCTTGAGTCCAAGTTCGATATTGCGAAATATCTGCTCAAGTTGAGTGGCGTAATCAGCGCCGACAAGCTCGCCTTTCGCGTCTAGCGCGACCCTGGCCAGAAAAATATAGGAGTTCGCCGCCCCTAACCTGCGCTATCTGCGAGTAACCTCGCGTCGGGGGCATTGTGTCGGGTGAATAGAATTCGACGACTGATGTCATGAATAAGTTCCTCCAAGTGTTAGAGGCTCGACTAAGTCAGATTTCGAGATTGTGTGCTCGTTCGAGATCCGCGATTAACCCAGGGCCGACCGGGCGCCATCCGAGCCGCTCGCGCGTCAGCGCGCTTGAAGCGGGACAATCGAGACTGGCAAACATGCCCAGCCAGCCGAAGTGCTCAGCGGCCTGTGCGGGAGTTTTCGAGACGACCGGCAGCTTCAGGCGCCGACCGATTACCTCGGCTATATCTTTAAGCGGCACGCCTTCTTCGGCAACCGCGTGATAGCAGCCCGCCGAACCCTTTTCGAGCGCGAGCCGGTAGAGACGGGCGGTATCGGACAGGTGCGCCGCCGACCATCGATTCTTACCGTCGCCGACATACGCCGAGAGGCCCTTCTCCCGCGCGAGCTCGATCGCATAGGTGATCAATCCCTGCTTGTTCCAGTCGTGAACCTGCGGAAGCCGTACCACACAAACCCGCACGCCAGGCCCCGCTAGCGCGGCGGCTTCTTGCTCCGTGGTGAGGCGCGGAATCGTGCCGGTGGGCGCATCTTCTTCGGTTGCGAGGCGGCCCGGCGCGATCACTGCCGTTCCCGAGGTGACAATCAGAAGACGATCGGAGCCGGCAAGCCCGGAACCGAGCGCCGCGATCGCGCGCCGGTCGGTGTCGCAGTTCTCCTGGAATTTCGAGAAGTCGTGGATGAAGGCCAGGTGAATCACACTATCCGCCTTGGCCGCGCCGCTTTTCAGGCTTTCCAGATCTTCAAGGGAACCTCGATGCACCTCGGCGCCGGCTGCGGCAAGAGACTTCGCTCCCGCATCGGATCGGGTGAGACCCAGCACCTGATGGCCTGCGTTGATCAACTCGGGGACGAGGGCGGAACCGATAAACCCTGTGGCACCAGTGACAAAGACACGCATGACTGTTTCTCCTTTGGTCTTTTGAACCATTTAGCGCGCGCCGAGCTGAGCCTCGCGCGGTTGGAATTTGAAGTTCAACTTTCCCTGGTCAAAGCTGGGACGCACCTCCGTCGACAGCTAGCTCCGCTCCAGTGGTGTACGTCGCCTCGAATGCGAGGAAGGCAACCGCCTCGGCTCACCACGGAACCTTCCGGCCCAGGTAATCCAGATACTGAAGACCCGCTTTCCCGGCCTGCGCGTTCATAGTATTCGCGAGGTTCGGTATGCTCTCCTCGATGCTCAGACGTGCTTTGGGGCCTCCCATATCCGTTCGCACCCAGCCCGGCGCCATGAGTAGTAGCGTTCGCGGATCATCGGCGTGGCGGGCGGCGAAACTGCGCATGAACATGTTGAGCGCCGCCTTGCTGCCACGATAAACCTCATGGTTTCCGTTCTCATTGTTCGTGATGCTGCCCTGTCCGGAGGACATGATCCCGATGGTGCCACTCGGGCGTACGAGATCCTGCAAGGTCTCGACGACGCGCATGGGACTTAGGGCGTTGGTCATCATCACACGTATAAATTCGTCGGTCGAAACGTCGGCGATCGTTTCACGATCGTCGTTCGTGACGCCGGCATTGACGAACAGCAGGTCGAACTTTCTCGATGCCAGACGCGCTCGCAGCGCGGCCACTTGATCGGGATAGATGATGTCGACGGTCTCGATTTCGAGTCGGCCGTCGGAAGCCTCCAAAAGATTGTGTAGTTGTGACGTGGTTGTGAACCGCTCGGTGGCCACAACCTGCCAGCCGCGCTTGAGGTACTCCTCAGCCAGGGCGAAACCGAGGCCGCGGGACGCACCAATGAGAAGGAGCTTTTTATCAGACGATAGAGGTGGCATTTAAATTTCCCTTAGTCTGCGGCCAGAGATCAACAGCGTCCACACCTTTCCGCCTCAAAGCTGGGACGAACCTCCGTCGACAGCGAGCTCCGCTCCAGTGGTGTACGTCGCCTCGAATGCGAGGAAGGCAACCGCCCTGGCGACCTCCTCCGGACGACCGAACCGCTTCATCGGATTACGCTCGCGCATCTGCACCGCGATTTCGTCGGCTGCGTCCTTTGGCATTGCTTTCCCCAGAATCGGCGTCTCGATGGGACCGGGGCTCACGGCGTTAACCCGGATGCCACGTGGCAAAAGCTCGCCTGCGAGACATCGCGCCATCGAGCGGAGTGCCGCCTTGCTGGCCGAGTAGGCACTGATCATAGGAAGGCCTTTCACATTCGCAACCGAGGTAGTGAAAACCACAGCGCTTCCTTCGCTCATCAGGGGCGCGAGTTTCTGCACCGTGAAATAGGCGCCCTTGGCGTTGACCGAGAACAACTCGTCGTACGCTGCCTCGGTCACGCTCTCGAATGGCGCGAAGCGCGGAATACCGGCATTTACGAACAGCAAGTCGAGCGTTCCGAATTCTGACTTCACGCGATCGGCAAGTTTATCGATGTCGGCGAGCGACGCCGCATCACTTTCGGCTAGGATCCCATTCTTGCCGAGTTCTTCGCGCGCCCTGTCAAGTCCGGCCTTCGTGCGCCCAGTGACGAGAACGCGGGCGCCCTCGTTGGCCAGGAGCTTTGCGGTGGCGAGCCCGATTCCGCTCGTCCCACCGGTAATTACCGCTCGTTTTCCCTGGTATCGTGCCATCTTGAACTCCTTCACTTGGTGAGCGAGCCTGCGAGTTTGATAGACAGATCGGCATCCCATCTGTTACAAATGGAGGGAGCCTCCGATTGTCTATAATATATGGACGAGTCCTCCGCTTTGTCAAGAGGCAAGTGGAGGTAGGCTCCGTTTGAAGGGAACAGGCGGGACAAAAATATGGGGACACAATTGATTGAAACGGCGCGCAGGCCGCGTGCCGATGCGGTCCGTAATCGCGAGCGCGTGCTGGCGGCGGCGAAGGCGGTCTTCAGCAAGGGCGGCGCCGATGCGAGCCTCGAAGCGGTGGCCAAGCGCGCCGGAGTCGGAATCGGAACGCTCTACCGACATTTCCCCACGCGTGAAGCTTTGTTCGAAGCGGTCTTTCGGCGCGAAGTCCATCAGCTCTCGGAGCTCGCGGAACAGCTGAAAGATGAGACCTCGCCGGTCGAGGCACTGCGTCGATGGCTGCACTCTGATATCGAGTTAGTCGCCACCAAGAAAGGCATGTCCGCGGCACTGGCGCTTGCGGTACACGGCTCCTCGAAGCTCTACACCGATTCACAGGAACGGCTGGCGAAAGCGGTCGGCGTCCTGCTGGACCGCGCGGTCGCCGCTGGAGAGATACGCTCCGACATCAGTCCCAAAGATCTCCTGCGCGCCCTCGTCGGCATGTGCTACATGCAGGATCAGCCCGGCTGGCAGGCGAGTGTTGTCCGCCTGGTGGATATATTCGTCGATGGCCTTCGTCTCCCAGCGCGGATCAACAAAGCAAATCACGCTGGCGCCCCGAAGCGAGCACGAACGAAGCGCGATTGAGGTGTAGATCTCGTGACGGTCGATTGTAGTTCGAATCAAAATAATGTGGAGAGATAAAGCTCCATCGCCGGAAAACGGGTGGAAACGAGTCTCCCTTCACATTATGCGTTCCCGCTGATTAATGAAGAAGCTGCGCGAGGATCGCGGTCTCCCATTCCTAACCGAGCCGGCAAGGTCACCGCAGTTGTTGATGTAGAAATTCGCTTGTCCGCCCGTTGGCGAGCGCTGCCGCCGCGGCGTTGTAGTGCGCCCCGTTTAGCCGCGTGAAGGTGTGACGCTTGACCCGAGAGGCGAAGACCGTGCTGCCAGTCTGGCTCTGAACGTACGCTGAGGTCGACGCACCGGCTCTTGACGCCAGAATAGGTCTGGCGCGACCGCGAGAAAGCCTTGCTCGGCCAATTCGTCGCATTTCTCGCGGATGTCGGCGTTCACCCCGAACAACTCTTGTAGAACGACGACGGCGGGAGCCGGCAATGCTTCCGGTCTAGCGATGTAAGCGCGAAACGCGCCGTCGTGTCCGTTTACGGTGATTTGATCTTTTATTTGCCTCTTCAGAGATGGCTATATCCATACAGAATCTCCGCCGACCCTTACCGGATCGGCGGAGATCATTTTGTCTGCGAGCGTATCGCTACGCATTGACGGGCGCGGAGGTGGCAGCCTCTTCGATGAGCTTGGCTGTTTCCTTCGAGTACGACATGTAGGCCACATGGCTAGAATTCACTTCGACGGTCTTGGCGCGTGCGCGCTTCGCCATCATCCGCTCCTGATCCGGATTGATCGATCGGTCTGCGGCGGCCACCATGTACCAGGTGGGCTTGGTCTTCCAGGCGGGATTCCTAACTTTATGGGTGAACGAGTCGGTGGAGATCGGCACCTGCGAGATAGCCATGAACCACGCCTTCTCCGGCGGAATGTCGGCTGCGAAGTCGGCCGCGAACTGCTCCTCGACTATCCACCAGTTGCCGTTGCTGTCCGGTTTGAACGCCTTGGACGCTTGCGGCACGGCCTGCTCGATCGACGCACAGCTCTCACCTTCATCGAGTGCAAATGCAGCGATATAGACGAGCGCGGCCACCTTCGGATGATTGCCGGCCTCGGTGATGATGGACCCGCCGTAGCTGTGGCCGACGAGAACCACTGGCC
>JBAWCX010000250.1:0-1557 GCA_049590495.1 Binatus sp. (SeqCode) | reverse complement strand
GATAAAGCCAGCGCGCTTGCTGCAGTAGACGCATCGCATCGGGAGACTACGCCTCACTTAGCCCTGAAGCAGAAGACCCTAAAAAAAAGCGGCCGTGCGCACGAAAAATCGGCGGGCCCGCTTCACTTTTGAAGTTACTACCGCCTCTGCACGGTCGCAAGTATGACGAAGATCGCCTCGTTTGACATCGCGAAGTAGCTTGACTAGTATCGGAATTGAGAATCATTCTCATAATTATCCCGCTATGACACAAACCGCTGTCGCCTACTTCTTCTACTCGCTTGGCATTCTCTTTCGCGAAGGCATGGAGGCGATGCTGGTGGTCGTGGCGCTGGCGGCTGGCACGCGCGGTGCGGGACGAATCGGGCGCGCGCGCGACATCTACGCGGGCGCCGCAGCCGCGATCGTCGCAAGCATCGTGCTGGCGTGGGCGGTCAATCATCTGATCACCGACGACGCCAGCGACACACTCGAAGGCGTCTTCCAACTGTTCGCCGCCGCGACGCTTTTCTATGTCAGCTCGTGGATGACCTCGAAGGGCCAGTCCGATCGCTGGATAAAGTTCATTTCGCACCAGCTTGAGAGCGCCGAGCGCAGCACGATTCCCGGTATCGCACTCGGGCTGACCGCGTTTCTTGCCGTGATGCGCGAGGGGGCAGAGACGATCGTCTTCTTTCAGGCGCTGACCAGCGGCGCGACCGAAGTTGCCGAGCGTCACGCAGTGGCGGCCGGCATCGCCGCGGCGGCGGTCGCGCTGGCCGTATCGTTCGTGGTGATCAAGCGCGCAGCGGACAGAATCCCGATGAAGATTTTCTTCCACGCGACGTCGATCATGCTCTACGCGCTGGCGATCGTGTTTATCGGCCAGGGCGTCGCGAGCCTGCAGGAAGCGTCAATGGTGCCAGCGACGTTCGTGGACTACGCGCCGACGATTCCGATGCTCGGCCTGTTCCCGACGGTTCAAACGCTCGGCGCGCAAGCGTTTCTGCTGATACTGGCAGCGGCGTACGTGTTCGTTCCGCGCAACACTGCCGCCCGCCAGGTCCGGGTTGCGGAGCGCGCAGCGATGCAACGAGCGCAGCGCGGTTAGCCCCGAGCTCGAGCGCGTCCGCTCCTTCTATTTTCCGACTCCAGAGAGCGACACCGCTTGGTTGCCGCCGTGCGTGTTGTCCATGATCGTCAGCGTTCCGATCTGCTTCCCCGCCGCGCTCGGCGTGAAGGTCACCGCGATCGTGCATGAAGAGCCGGCCGCCAGGCTCGGGGAACAGGTGTTGGTCTCGGTGAACATGGCGGTATCGGAGATCATCTCGATCAAGACCGCCTCTCCGGGATGCTTCTTGTTGCCCTTGGGATTGGACACCTTGACCGTTTTCGGTTTGCTCGGCGTTCCGACCGTGGTCTTCGAGAACTTGAGCGCCTTCGGCTTGATCTTGAGCGTCACCGCAACGGGCGTAGGCGTGGCAGTGGGCGTCGCGGTCGCAGTCCCGCCGGTTGAGGTTGCAGTAGCCGTCACCGTCGCGGTTGCGGTTGCTGTCGCAGTTGCGGTTGCGGTTGTGG
>JBAWCX010000249.1:0-7502 GCA_049590495.1 Binatus sp. (SeqCode) | reverse complement strand
CCTTCCCACAGTGGGAAGGGGTTAGGCGTTAGGTTCCTTAGCATCGTTAGCTCCGCTTACAGCTCAGACACTTCTAATCGCGCCGGTCGATGCTTCGTCGGCGGGACCGACGAAATCGAATGCGAGCCATCCGCGCAGCGGATCGACGCGGCTCACCTGCACCATCACCGGCATCTGATTCGGCAGGCTGGGCGCATTGTGCAAGGTTCCGCGCACCGCGAAATCCGCAAGCTCCGCACTTTGGCCTTCACGTAGCACATACGCCAGGAGTGGACCGTCGAGCGCGTGCCGCTCGAGATAACGGAGAATCCAGTAGCGCTTGGCGCGTCGTTCCAGCTCGCGGCCGGAAGCTTCCGCATTCTCGGCGCCCGCGAGTACCGTCAGCAATTCATCGACTGTGTAAATCGGCGGCGTTTCATGGTCGTGATTCTTCAGCGCGCCCAGCAGTTGACGTTGCAGCACCAAATCGGCATAGCGCCGGATCGGCGAGCTCAACTGCGCGTAAAAGTCGAGTCCGATTCCGGCATGGTACTCCGGATGCAGCGACAGGTGTGGGCGCTGCGCTGCCATATCGCCGCCAATTTGCGGTTGCACGCGGTATATGATCGGAATCCGGTTCGTGGCAGCGTAGCGAGCCGCGACGAAATTGCTCAGCACCATGAACTCCGCGACCAGCGTACGACCCGGCGAGGCGTTGTCGAGCACTGTGATTTCCACGTCGTCGCCATGCACGCGGACCTTCGCCTCGCGCCGCTGCACCAGCACTGCGCCAGCGGTCCGGCGCCGCTGACGAAGCTGGACGGCGGCATCATGCAGTCGAGAGACGGTGGCGGCGGTGTCATCGGCGTTGGTCCTCGACTCGAGAATGCGATCGACCTGGTCGTAGTTGAGCCGGCGCATGATTGGAATTCGTGCGGGATAGATCGAGGCCTCGACCAGCTCGCCGTCCGCCGACAATCGCACGTCGGTCGTCATAACGGGGCGATCTTCGCCGGCAATCAGGCTCGCGGCGTGGCATGAAATCGGATCGGGAAGCATCCTGATAGTCGCCTCAGGCAGATAAACCGTGGTCGCGCGCGCCGCCGCCTCCTGGTCCATCGCGCCAGCTTTGACGACGAAATCTGCCACCAGCGCGATATGCACGCGCACGCGCAGGCCGCCGTCGGCAAGCGCCTCGCAACTAAGCGCGTCGTCAACTTCGATAGTGTCGTCGTCATCCACAGTGACCGCGTATCCGCCGTCGGAGATCGCGCGCGGACCCGGTATCGCCTCAGCGGCTTCCTTCATAACGGCGTCGCTGAATTCGTCCTTGAGCCCGGCGATGAAAGCGAAACGCGGTACTCGCAGCGGCGCGCCGAGGCGCTCGAGAATTTCGAAAGCCGCCTCGGCGGGATCGACATCGGGCGCCGCGTTCGCGAGCATCTGGCTCATGTCGCGGCTGCGCGTGAACGGGTTCTTGAGATAGCGCGACAGCTCTTCGATTAGGCCAGCCCTCTCGTCGGTAGGCGGCCTCTCGCCACCATTGATGATGTCGCGCAGGTTCTTCTGGATTTTACGATAGTGGTCGCTGCGCGACCGAATCCGATCGTTCTGGATCCGCAGCCGCTCGACCTGATCGGGCGTGCGCGGCACGAAGTCCATGTGCCGGCGGACGAAGTAAGTGCGATCGTTCAACAGCGCCTCGAGCATCACCGACGCGGCGGCGTTCGATCGCTTTCCGAAGAACAACTCGGCGAGTTCCGCGGCGGAAGAGCTGCGACCCTGCTCCTGGGCGACCTCCCACAACAACTGGAGATCGAGTTCCGCGGCCAGCTCGGCGCGCTCACGTTCGAGCTCGGCGAGCGCGTCAGCCACGCTCTCGCGATCGGCGTGTCGATCCGGATGGCGCATCAGGACCAGGTCGCGCGGGACCAGCCGCTCGTGTCCGGCGGAATCGATCACCGCGAGATGGCGTTCCTGTTCGCGCGTCACGAGTGCAGCCTTGAGCCGGCCCTGATCGAGATACTCGACAACAGTGCCCGCGTATTTGATCGGTAATGTCACGTCTGAATTCATTTTGACGACCGCCGCGGCCTAAGACTATATGGAAGGGCGAACAATCGCCGGAAAGTGTATCGAGTGAGGCCGCTTGAGCAGGAAAATTCAAATCGACGTGCCCGACGAGCTTTTCGCGCAGCTCATGCGGGTCGCGGAGGCAATGGGGATTTCGAATCCCGAGGAGGCTGCGACGATCGGGCTGGCGGAGTGGGTCTCGCGCCGCAAGTCTGAGCTTGACGATAGAGACCCGAACGAAAAATACGTTGTCAACGAGGCACTCGATGAGCTTCTCGAAAAGAAAAAGTAGTTTTTCAGTGTTCTCAATGTTCGCGACCGCGTTCAGTGTCGCCGCCCTGACTATCGCCGCGTTGCCGGGCTTGACCAATTCGATCGCGCGCGCGTCAGGCGCCGGCCTCGACGTGGAAGTGCCGTTCGAGATCAAGGCGCTTAAAGCGCCCGGCCTAGTCGCCCCGTATTTCCTGCAGGACAACCATGGCGCGATGGTGGTGTCCGACCAGGCCGGCGGAGTCTTCTCGGTTACCTTCGGCGGCAAGGCGACGCCGCTCGCGGACAAGACGAAAATCAAGAACCCGGCCGGAGTCGCGATTGGTCCCGCCGGATTCGGATCGTACGAGGGCAACGTATTCGTGCTCGCCGCGACCGGCAATATAAAAGGGCCGTGCGAGGTCGAACGAGTCGACAAGTCTGGCGCGGTCAGCACCTTCGCGAAACTGCCGGATGCGGCCGCCACCGAATGCCGCGACCTGGAATTCGGCGCGGCCGGGACGCCGTTCGCTGGCAAGCTCTACGCAGCGACCAGCGGCAACTCGACGATTTACTCGATCGACTCGTCGGGCAAGGCGAGCGCGTTCGGTACCTTCAACAAACCGGTTCTGTTCGAGCTGACCACGATAACGTTCGCACCCGCGTCAGACTCGAAGGCGGCGGGCATGATGCTGGTCGGGATGCGCGCGAAGGGAGGTTTCGCGTCGAAGGTCGGCCGCATCAGCATGGTCGGCGCCGACGGAAAGATGAAGGACGAAGTCTACCTGGTCGGATTTATCCGTCCGTCGGGCTTCGCCTGGTCGCCGTCAAGCTTCGGCTCGTACGGCGATGAGTTGATGATCGCGGACACCGGCAAATTTGCCGCCGAGAACGATAACCTGCGGGACGGCACGGTCTATCGAGTGGAGAAAGGGCTCGCGCGGCCGTTCGCCTCGGGCCTGATGGATCCGACGGACCTGAAGTTCATCGGCAGCAAGGCGGTGATTTGCGATCCCGCCGAGAAGGGCAAGGGGCAGGGCGCAATCGTGATTATTTCGTCGATGCTGTAAGCGCGACTCAGTGCCAGGGTTCGCGGACGACTTCGGTGTCGCCGGTCTCGCGATCGACCAGCAGCATCTCGACCTGGTTATATTGCCCCTTGGGGAAGAAAACGTAGCCGCTCACCGTGAAGTCCTTGCGCACTTCCTCGGGTTTCAGCGAGACCGCCTCAAGCTGTTGATTGGCCTGCTGGTCGGCTCTCGATTGACCTTTTTCGGCGCCGCTCCAAACGCCCCAGCCCCCGCCGAACGCGGTGCCGATAAGAGCGCCAGCGCCCGGAGACCCGAAGCCAAACCATCCCGCCGATCGGCCTGCCGCGCCGGCAACGGCTCCCGCGGCTGCTCCCACGGCGGCGCCCCCGACACCGCTGATCGCGGCGCTTTTCACAGCTCCTTCGAGCTCCCTGGCGCCGCCGGACTGCCGTGCAGCCTCACCCGGCGGCAGCGGAGCCACTCGCTCGCCGGCGTCGTTGAGGGCGAACACCTGGCTGGGCACGACGGAGCGCGGCGCGTCGGTGCCGTTGGCGATCGACACGTAAACGGGGGTTACCTCGCCGACGGTCGGTGCGGCCGCAACGCTCACCGCCAACTCGCCTCGTTGCGGAGTCGCCACGATGTTGGGGGTGTGTGCGATCGGCGGCGACGCAACGGCGCATCCGGAAAGTGCGATTGCCGCCGCGATTGCGAGTCGAGTTCTGATGAGCTTCATGGGGGCCATTTTCAGGACTCCATTTCAGTCCTTGCCGCGACACAAGTCTATACCCGCCGGTTTCGTATCTATAGACGTGGCGGATCGGCCGAGGTTTCAACGCTTTTCCGGGGGCCATTTGCCTCTGCTAGGATTCAAATCGATGAGCGCGGACGAAACCACGGCGCGGCGTCCGAAAAACGCCATCGTAATCCTGCTCGACAGCCTCAATCGCCACATGCTCGGAGCGTACGGCGGGCGCGAATTCGACACGCCCAACCTCGACGACTTCGCGCGGCGCGCGGTTCGCTTCGATCGACATTACTCGGGGTCGCTGCCATGCATCCCCGCGCGCCACGACATCCTGTGCGGTGCGATCGATTTTTTGTGGAAGCCGTGGGGCTCGATCGAAATCTGGGAACGGCCGCTGACCGCTTATCTGCGCGCGGCCGGCGTCGTCACCAAGCTGGTGTCGGATCATCCGCACCTGTTCGAAGTCGGCGGCGAAAACTATCACACCGACTTCACCGCCTGGGACTACCAGCGCGGGCATGAGAGCGACCCGTGGCAGACGCGGCCGGACCCGAGCTGGATTGGCGCGCCGTCGTTCGCGCGGGGCAATACTCGCCATACTCCGTACGACAACTCGCGCGGCTATTTTCGCGACGAGACGGATTTTCCCGGACCCCGCACGATGGCGGCGGCGACGGACTGGCTCGAGCGATCGGCGCGCAGCCACGATCGCTTCATGCTGTTCGTCGATGAGTTCGATCCGCACGAGCCGTTCGATACGCCGGAGCCGTACGCCTCGATGTACGATTCGTCGTGGCAGGGCCCGCATATGATCTGGCCGCCATACGTTCGCGGCGGCGTGGCGCGTGGCGTGCTCACACGCGAGCAGGCGCGGCAGATTCGCGCATTTTACGGCGCGAAGCTGACGATGATCGACGCGTGGCTCGGCAAGCTGCTCGCGGCAATCGAGCGCGGCGGATTCTACGACGACACCGCGGTGATCGTATGCACCGATCACGGACACTACCTGGGCGAAAAGGACATTTGGGGCAAGCCGGCGGTGCCGATTTACGAACCGCTCGGGCATACTCCGTTGTTTATCGCGGCGCCGGGCGTCAGCGCACGAACCGTCGACGCGCTTACGACCAACGTCGACATCTGCGCGACGCTCGCGGAGATTTTCGGCGTCGAGATGGCGCATCGCACGCACGGACGCTCGATGATCCCGCTCATGACCGGCGCGGCGAACTCGATTCGCGACTGGGCGGTCGCGGGGGTATGGGGACGCGAGGTGCATTTGATCGACGCCGACGCGAAGTACGCGCGCGCGCCGGCCGGTGACAACGCGCCGCTGAGCTTGTGGTCGAATCGATGGTCTACGATGCCCATATCGCACATGCCGCAGCTCCAGATGCCGCCGCCGGACGAGCGCGCGGTGCTCGACCGAATGCCGGGCGCGAGGATTCCAGTCATCCGCCAACCGTTCCGCGCCGGCGATCTGCTTCCGTACTGGGCGATGGGCAAGTTCAGCGGCAACCATTTGTATCGAGTGCGCGACGATCCTGCGGAAGAAGCGAACCTCGCCGGAACTTCTGAAGAAAAACGCGCGGCGGAAAAACTCCGCGCCGCGTTGGTCGAGATGGAAGCGCCCGCCGAGCAGTTCGAGCGTCTCGCGCTCGCCTGACGTAGCGCGCGATTTGGTCATTGACCAATTTCCGCGCAAGCAGAATGATGGGCACGCGCCGACGCGCGAACAGGAGGATATGCCATGGCAGCAAAAATTGTCGGAGGATGCATGTGCGGCGCGGTTCGCTATGAGTCGACGACTGACGCCGTCATGCAGGCAAGCTGCTACTGCCGCGATTGTCAGCGATCGACAGGCGGCGCATTCGCACCGGTGCTGCTCGTCCCGAAGGACGCGTTCAAGCTGACCAAGGGCGAGTTGAAACATTACGAGGTGGCGGGCGACAGCGGCGGCAAAGTCAGCCGTGGCTTTTGCGCCAATTGCGGCTCGCCGATCGTGAGCCTCCTGTCCGGGCTGCCGTTCACCGCGATCAAGGTCGGCAGTCTGGACGATCCCAATCAGTTTCAGCCGACGGCGAGCATTTTTGTCGCCAGCGCGCCAGCCTGGGCGGCCGCATTTCGCGGGCGTGCCGACTTTCGCGCGAAATCCCAGCTGAGCTGGCGCGGCACGCTTTCAGATTCGGTTCGCGCCGGTCGCTTCAAGATCTGAAAGAAGTTGCGGTAGTCGTCGGTGAGCATCGACGGGCTTAGCTGCTTGCATGGTGCAAACCTCCGGGCCGATCTCAGACGGAGCAATTATGCGGCCAGCTAGCGCCCGCGGCCTCCGCCACCGTGGCCAACGCCACCGCCGCCACCGCCATGTCCGAAACCTCCGTGTCCGAAACCTCCGTGCCCGAAACCGTCTCCGCCGTGTATGCCGAAGAATCCTCCTCCAACCCAGATTATCGGTGGCGGAAAGAAAGAACCGTTCAAAGCGTTCAATGAGGCAACCTGCTCATCCTCTGATTGAGCGGCGTATTGCGCGGTGTCACTTTGCTGCCTCTGCGCCATCTTATAGCGGTCAAATTCGTTCTGATGTCCTTCATAAACACACGCGCAAATATCTGGGTCGTAATACCAGTAGACCGTACCGCCTTGTGCCGCATAGCTGCGAATCTCGTCCGGCGGCAGGTCTTCCACCAGACCGACTTTGTCGGCGTTGTCGAGTTTGATCGTAGTGAAGCCCGCGTCGGAGAGTTCCGCCTCGGTCTCTCGAACAGCCGCAGGCTTCGAGGCTTCATAGTGACGGTATATCGAGCAACCCGATACGCTCAGCGACAATAGAACCGCGACAATCAACCGTCTTTGCGGAATGGAGTACATCTTCGTCGACACAATCGGCGCCCCGTCGCTGTCCGCGCCGCGCCGTTAAGTCGAGCATATATGCGCGTCGCGCCGGACAGAATGAACAAAATTTTTGCGGGCCGTATTAGCCGCGGTAAGATCATAGGCGAGTAGTCCGACCCGCCATCTTCGCGCGCGAGTGTGTTTATGATTTAACGATCCTGTTGAGTCGGAAGCCGGGGTGGCGAAATGGCATACGCAGAGGACTTAAAATCCTCTGGAGCGAAAGCTCCGTGCGGGTTCGACCCCCGCCCCCGGCATTATCCCGAATCCTCCACGCAGAGAGGCGCTTCGGCGTTTCGCGCCGCTCGCGCCTTCTGGCAACTTAGTTGAGCGCCGAGCCTGTGTAGCGAATTACTAAAAGATTGTTTTGTTTGAGCCGCAAAAACGGGGATTCAGTAATCCGGAATCTCCGGGTGACCCTGGGAACACGCAAGACCCACATGAATGATGCGGAATTGATTCTGCCGCGCAAACGCGACCGCTTTCGCGGCCATGGTCATCACGCGTTCGGAACCTGGCACAAGACCGAAGAC
>JBAWCX010000248.1:0-1523 GCA_049590495.1 Binatus sp. (SeqCode) | reverse complement strand
TTTTCAGCAGGGGACGTCGTTCGCGTACTCATCCTCGCATTCGGTTCCGGTCAGCTCGCTACAGATCCAACCGATGCTATCCTATCAGCTAGGTCGCGGATGGTATCTGAAGTCGAGCGATTCAACGGGACGATCAACTACCGTCACAAGACTTCGACAGAAATTCCGGTGAGCGCGGGATTTGGGAGAGTGTGGAAATTCGGCGAGGGTTACGCAATCGACACTTCGTTCTCCGCCGAGTGGATGGTCTATCGACAATTTGACCCTCAAGCCGAGCAGTTCGGCTTGAGATTCCAAATGAACCTCCTGTTGCCGCAGGTAGAACTATGAGGAGGGCGCTATTCCGTCGGCCTAGAAGAGAGGTGCTTTCATAATGAAGGACCGAAGAGTGCAGCGTGCCACCCAGTTTCTCTTGGGGCTTACGATGCAATTGCTATCGCGCAGAGTTCATAGGACTGTCTCTCTTGCGACTATCGTCCTATTTGCATTTGTCTCCTCCGCACGAGGCGCCGCGCTGGAGCTCTATGAAATCGGAGATATAGGTACGGCAAGCGCCGGGCAAGCCGCTTTGGCGGAAGACGCCTCGACGGCAGCCAAGAATCCCGCCGGGATGACTCTCCTTGACCGTTCACAATTGATGACCTCGCCCGGTGCACTCCTTCCTTCGACCAACTTTGACGTTGCCCCGGAAAACGAACCTTAGGCGCGCCTTTGGAGGTACCAAAGGCGGTGGCGGTGGCACCGCTGGCGTGTTTTTTCCGATTGGGTCCTTCTTCTATGTCCGCAAGCTCTCCGAGCGCTTACGGTTCGGCGTCGCGGTCTATTCGGACTACGGTCTGGGCGGGGACTACGGCAAAACCTGGGTCGGACGCTATTACATAACCGAAGCCTCACTCATCACCGGCAAAATCAACCCGACCGTGGCCTACGAGGTAAACGACTGGCTATCAGTGGGCGCCGGTTTCAGTTTCGCGGTCGGGCGTCTCACGTTTCAATCGAAAATTAACAACGCTGCTCCCGGCGTGCCGGATGGCGGGCTGTCAGAGGAGTCGTGGGACGAAGCCTTTGGC
This sequence comes from Binatus sp. (SeqCode), assembly GCA_049590495.1. GTDB lineage: Bacteria > Desulfobacterota > Binatia > Binatales > Binataceae > Binatus. Next base: position 453 of record JBAWCX010000248.1, on the reverse strand, counting down.
GCCAAGGTTGGCATCCTGCTCCGACCGATTTCCAAGCTCCGCATCGGCCTGACCTACCAGTCCCCGGAAGATTACAAGTTCGGCTTTCGGCCCGACATCACGGGTCTCGGTCCGGTTCTCAGCAGTATTCGCCAGAGAATCGGCGGAGTGAAAGTGAATGTCCCGTTGACCGAGCCGCAGCAAGTGATGTTGAGCGGCGTCTACGAAGTCCTGCCCAAGTGGAGTCTGCTTGCTGACGTCGGATGGCAGAATTGGTCGGCATTCGGTGAGTTTCCGGTCGGCATCTCTTCGCCCAAGCAAACGACGAGTGTCGACGCCAACCTGCATTTCTCGGACACGTGTCACGTCGCTATCGGCCAACAATTGCAGATCGGTGAAAAATGGCTGTGGTCGGCAGGATTCGCGTACGACAGCTCGCCGGTTTCGAAGGCGAATCGCAACGCAGTGCTACCC
>JBAWCX010000247.1:0-4760 GCA_049590495.1 Binatus sp. (SeqCode) | reverse complement strand
TTTTCAGCAGGGGACGTCGTTCGCGTACTCATCCTCGCATTCGGTTCCGGTCAGCTCGCTACAGATCCAACCGATGCTATCCTATCAGCTAGGTCGCGGATGGTATCTGAAGTCGAGCGATTCAACGTGGACGATCAACTACCGCCACAAGACTTCGACTGAAATTCCGGTGAGCGCCGGATTTGGAAAGGTTTGGAAATTCGGCGAGGGCTACGCCATCGACACTTCGTTCTCCGCCGAGTGGATGGTCTATCGACAATTTGACCCTCAAGCCGAACAATTCGGCTTGAGATTCCAAATGAACCTGCTGTTGCCACAGTTAGAGCTATGAGCCGAAAGCTATTTCGTTAGCTGGGACCAATTAAATTGTCATAGAGATATAAGATCTACAAAGCATCGGCAGGTCGCGGAGACTATATTGTGAATCGTGAACCCATCATATCGCGCCGACATAGGACTATTACTCTTGCGACAGTCATCCTGCTGACGTTTGTCACCTCCGCCCGAGGCTCAGGCTTGTTGTTGTATGAGACTGGCGCACCCGATCTCGGTACCGCAAGCGCCGGACGGGCCGCGATGGCCGCAGACGCGTCGACAGCCGCCGCCAATCCCGCAGGGATGACTCTACTCGACCGCTCACAATTGTTGAGTGCTTCTGGCGGACTCCTTCCTTCGACTAACTTCGACGTAGCCCCCCAAACGACAACCAAGGGAGGTGGCGGCGGCAATGCCGGGGTGTTCTTTCCCGTCGGAGGGTTCTTCTACGTATACAGACTATCGGAGCGGGTTCGGCTTGGCGTGGCTGTCGATTCCGATTTCGCAGGAAACTTCAACTACGGAAAGACATGGACGGGACGGTATTACGTGACGCGGGAGCCGCTCATCACCGGTGGAGTCAACCCATCAATAGCTTACGAGGTGAATGACTGGCTCTCGGTGGGCGCAGGTTTCAGCTTCTCAGTCGGACGTCTCCTGTTTCAATCGAAGATCAACAATGCACTTCCGCGCGTGCCGGACGGCGGCCTTTCGATCGAGTCGTGGGATGAAGCATTCGGCGGCAACGTCGGCATATTGCTCAGGCCGATCGCTAAACTCCGCGTCGGCCTCACCTATCAGTCGCCGGTCGATTACAAATTCGGCTTTCGGCCGCACCTCACGGGTCTCGGTCCTCTGCTCAGCCGTCTTCGCACAAGAATCGGCGGCGTAAAGGCCAATATCCCGATGGAAGTGCCGCAGCAGGTGATGTTAAGTGGGCTCTACGACGTCGCACCCTACTTCAGCCTGATGGGTAACGTCGGATGGCAGAACTGGTCTGCGTTCGGAGAGTTCCCGATTGGAATTTCCGCCCTCAAGCAGAGGACTGTTGAAGCCAACCTGCATTTTTCGGATACGTTTCAGATCGCGATCGGACAGCAATTTCGGTTTGGTGAAAAATGGACCTGGTCGGCGGGATTTGCCTATGACAGTTCGCCGGTCTCGAAGGCGAACCGAGTGCCCAGCTTGCCAAACGATCGCCAGCTGCGATATGCCACCGGCATCCAATATCAGATCAATCGCGACATCACAGCCGGCGTTGCATGGGAATTCATGGACGCGGGGCCCGCTCCTTACAGTGCTCGCCGCGGACCGCTCGCTGGGACGCTCCAGGGGCACTATTCGACGGATTATAATAACTTTGTCGCGCTCAATGTTATATGGAAATTCTAGATTTGGTATCGATTCCGCACGAGAGTGCCGTGCCTCGCCGGCCGAGCAATCACCACACCGATTCCGCCGGTACCTCTGATCGATGCTCAACGAAGGCTCAACTTCGCGCTTTCGTTCCCTTCTAGTCCTGGGGCCCTACTGCGGTCTTCGGGCCGTGGCATGCTGACACCTTATCGACTGTGGAGCCAAGATCTGCCGCTATCTTGGCGTCGCTGAAACCCGCCTGCTGTTGATTCTTCACCGCGTCGCAATCTACAGGAGCGTTCGACGCGGAAAACACGCTGCATCCTGACATTCCGCTGGCCAGGATCAGCATTCCCAAAGTCGCTGTAAGTCTTAGGTTGTTGCTTTCCCGCATGACGATTCCTCCTATCGACGTTTCCAAGGCGTCAAACCATGCCTTCTACGCAGATGCGACTATTCGTCTAGCTCCTTGAGTAACGCTTTGGCGTCCTGGAGATCAATCGTGTCGAAGCCTTCGGTGAAGTTCGCGTAGAGCGGGGTTAGCAGGCCGCGCGCTTCGGAGAGATCGCCGCGCTTTCGCAGCACTCGCACGAGGTTCATCGCAGCGCGCAGTTCCCAGGCTTTCGCGCCGATCTTCTGCGCGAGTGCGATCGCCGTGCGAAAATCGGCTTCGGCTCCCTCGGTATGACCGAGTCCCTGCCTTAATTCTCCACGGATTCTTATGGCCTCGGGCCTCCATGCGACTTCTGCTGGGTTTACTTGTAGCGCCTTCTCTATTGTCGCGAGCGCATCAGGCACTCTGTTATCAAGCGACTGCGCCTCCGCGAGCCAGCTGAGATATAGAGTCATCGCGCTTCCGGCCCCGCTATCGTTCAGACCTTCCATACCCAAGTTAATAGTGGGTAGCCCTTCCGCTGGATGGCCCAAGACGGCTTGCGCCAGCCCGAGAAAGAGTCGAGACCCGGCAGAGTACTGCCGAATTCCATACTCGTCTGATAACGCGATGGATTTCTCGGCGGAAGTTTTTGCCTCGGCGAATTCTCTCATGAAGAGATGCAGCATCGCTGCCAAATACTGAGCGTATGCCAGCTCAAAGGGACTCTTGAGGGCCGTCGCTCCGGCAATCGCGCGGCGGATTCTGTCGCGCGCAGTGTCCGCACGTCCCAGCATCCAGGCAACATGGCTCCCAAAACCGAACCCCGAGGCCACTGTGGTCGGAAATCTCTCGCCACCAATCTCGAACAAGCTCGCACCAACCAAGAAATGGTCTTCGGCGCCGCTCAGATCGCCCCGGAAATAGCGTGTGGTAATCTCGCCCACACGGGCGAGACCTTGAACGGCGGGACTGCCCTCGCGTAAGGCCAAGTCGGATATCTGTGCCGCGAGCGAGCTCGCCGCGGGCAAATCGCCCCGACTCACGGCACTGACAAAAGCACCAATCACCTGTAGCAGGAGTTGTCCGAAATTATCAGTTTTTTCTGCCAGAGACCGAGCGTAGGCGATCGCTTCGGCGGCCTCGGGCGCGGCCCATCCTTTAGCCAACTGGAGCACTGGTATGAGCCGATTCATAAGCTCAAGCTCTTGCGCATCGCGTTCAACCGACTCGGCCTGCGCTCTGATCAAATCGAGCGCTTTCCTATAGTCATTTTCCGCCTCTGTGAACGCGTACCGCTTGAACGCAGCGTCCCCGGCCTTCCGCCATGCAGCGATAGCCTTCTTTGTCTCGCCGGCTTCGGTCCAGTGCCGCGCGACGACCTCGAGCTGAGTCTCTGCCAGCGCGGGGAATGTTTCTGTCATCGCGACTGCCACGCACCGATGCAAGTCGCGCCGCCGGCTCTTCAGCAGCGCTTCGTATGCTGCGTCCTGAATCAGCGCGTGTTTGAAAGTGTAGTTCGCTTCTGGAGGAATACCGCGTGCATAGATCAATTCGGCTTCGGCCAATCTTGCCAGCGCGGACTGTAAGTCGTCTTCGGTCATCGGAGAGACGACCTGGAGCAACTCGTAAGAAAATTCGCGTCCTATGACTGAGGCGATCTGCGCAACCTCTTTTGCCGGCCCAAGCCGGTCCAGCCGCGCCATCAGCGAGTCATGCAGGGTGGCCGGAATCTCGTGCGCGGCCGGCTTGGCATCCCCCTTTTCCAGCACCGCTCGCGTCAACTCCTCGATGAAGAGCGGCACGCCGCCGGTGCGCTCGATCACCTTGTCAATTGCTTCTCCCGACAGCGCACTGGTAGCTACCACCTGCCCTACAAACTCGCGCACGTCGCGCGCGGTCAGTCGATTCAGGGTCAAGTGCGTGTGATGCGCCCGCTGTCTCCATGGTGCGGGAAAATCCGGTCGGGCAGTGGACAACAGCAGCAGCGGGATCCTCGCACCCTGCTCGATCAGCAACTGCATCAGCTCCAGCGTGGATGCGTCGAACCAATGCAGATCCTCTACCGCCATCACTGCCGGCTGCGCCCGCGCTACGCCGAACAGCCATCCAGCCAAGGTCGCCAGCAGCCGTCGGCGCTTCTGCTCGGGCGAGAGCGTCAGCAGCGGATACCTATCTCCGACCGGGACATTCAGCATCGGAGCAACGAGCGGCACGGCCTCTGCAAGCTTCAACCCCGCCAGTGCGAGAACTCTTTCCAACTCGCCAAGCTTCTTCTCATCTGTTTCGTGGCCGCGCTGAGCGAAGCCTTGTTGAAGCATATCGGTAATAGGGTAAAAGGGCGTGTTCTGGAAATACGAAGCGCCGGAGCACTCGTTCCAGGTATGCGGAGTGCCCGCTAGCCGCTCGCGAAACTGTGTCACCAGGCGCGACTTACCAATCCCCGCTTCGCCCACTATGAACACGACCTGTCCCTCGCCTTCCTGCGCGCGCTCCCAGCGGTTCCACAAAAGCCCAATTTCGTCCGCGCGCCCCACAAACGGCGTAAGACCACGTACGGCTGAAGCGGCCAGTCGGCTTCGCGCACCGCTGAGGCTTAAGACTCGATACAACTCGACCGGCTCGGCGATTCCCTTCAGTTGATGGGCGCCGCGGTCCTCAACTACGAATAGGCCCGAGATCAGTCGATTGGCGGCAGCGCTGACAAGCACAGTGT
>JBAWCX010000246.1:0-15221 GCA_049590495.1 Binatus sp. (SeqCode) | reverse complement strand
AGGATTTGCGAGAAGCCGTGTGGCCCCGGATTCGACATGCTCGAGAGGCCCGCGGGCAGGACGGTTGCGAGCGCGGTGGGTATCAGGATGACGGTCGGGAAGATGAGCACGTAGAGCATCGCGAGCTTCATCTCGCGCGCCTCGATTTTTTTGCCGAGATATTCGGGCGTCCTGCCCACCATCAGGCCCGCGATGAACACCGCGAGCACCGCCATTACGATGATCCCGTACAGGCCCGAGCCGACGCCGCCGAAGATCACCTCGCCGAGCTGCATATTGACCATCGGCACCAGCCCGCCGAGGGGCGTGAAGCTGTCGTGCATCGAATTGACGGCGCCGCACGAAGTGTCGGTGGTGACGGTCGCCCACATCGCGGACTCGACGATGCCGAAACGGGTTTCCTTGCCCTCCATGTTACCGCCGCTTTGCGCCGCGGACGCATGCTGATCGATTCCCATCTTGCTGAACTGCGGATTGCCATGCTGCTCAGCCCAGATCGCTGGCGCCGCACCGGCGAGAAACAGGATCGCCATCACCGCGAACAGTGCCCATCCCTGGCGGCGATCGCCGACCATCTTGCCGAAGGTGTGGGTCAGCCCCGCGCCAATCGACAGGATCGCCAGCATCTCGAGCAGGTTCGTCAGGGGCGTCGGATTCTCGTAGGGATGCGCCGAGTTGGCGTTCATGAAGCCGCCGCCGTTGGTGCCGAGCTCCTTGATTATCTCCTGGGACGCCACCGGTCCCTCGGCGATCGTTTGCGTGGCGCCCTCGAGCGTCTTCGCACTTACGTACGGACTGAAGTTGTCCGGCACACCTTGCCATACGAGGAACAACGCAAAGATGAGCGAGAGCGGCATCAACACCCACAGCGTCGTACGCGTGAGATCGACCCAGAAGTTGCCGATCGTAGTCGCGCTGCGCCGCGCGAAGCCGCGAATCACCGCCGCCGCCATCGCAATTCCCGCCGCCGCCGAAAGAAAGTTGTGCGACGTGAGCCCGACCATCTGCGTCAGGTAGCTCAGCGTCTGCTCGCCCGAGTATGCCTGCCAGTTGGTGTTGGTGGTGAAGCTCGCGGCAGTGTTGAACGCCAGCCCGGGCGGGACTCCGGCGAGTCCCTGCGGATTCAGCGGCAGGTAGTACTGCAACCGCTGGAGCGCGTACAGGAAGATCATCGAGATCAAGCTGAACGCGAGCATCGAGATCGCGTATCCCGCCCAGCCCATCTCGACGGCGGGGTCGATCCCACAGATCTTGTAAATCAACCGCTCGACTGGCGTCAGCAGCGGGTCGAGAAAGGTGCGCTCATTCGAGAACACTCGCGCCATGTAGAGGCCGAGCGGCACGCTGATCGCCGTCACGAGAATGAAGTAGACGGCGAGCTGAACGATCGAATTGGATAGCATTTAGTAACTTGGCGGCGAGTGTGACTTAGAATCGTTCGGGGCGCAGCAACGCATAGATCAAATACACGCCCAGCAAGACGGCGCATAACCCACCGAGAACAGTTTCAACTGGGCTCATAAGTTGTCACACCCCCGAACGTATTCGATCGCGATCGCGAAGAAGGCAATGCTGGCGAGAATTGACAGCAAATCCCACATACTACTTTCCAGAATGCAAAGTTTATTGCGGCGGTTATTTTGGATCGAGTCCCGAATGGCCAGCGCCCTCGACGTGAGCAGGCTTGTGGCCGTTCGATCCGTTTACGTGCGCGTGCGCCTCCGCCAACCTGTGCATCGCCGGGCATGGGCCAAGCGCAAAGGTCGCGGCGCGCGCGACGGCCTCGTCATGCGCGAGCGGAGTGCCATGCTCGTCGATCGGAGTCAGCACACCGCGGCGGCCGTCGTTGACGACGAACGACCATTTGCAGCGCGCGCAGTAATAGAGGTACCGATGTGTCCCGAACAGCCCGGGGAGCTTATCGAGCACCTTGATCGTAAATATGTGGCGCATCGTGGACGCTGTTACCGCTTGTTTCATTGGAACTGCGAGCCTCCGTCGGGTCTCGGTCCGACAAGGGCCAACAGCACTGCGCGTGCCAATGAGGGGAAAGCCCGTTCCACTGGGCCTTTTGCATTTTTCGGCCGTGCAGCATTTCAATATGCATCGTGCTCATCAATGCAGACTTCATCGAAATGCAATGAAAAAGGGGCGTATCCGTCTATTCCTGCTTGACCAGTAATCCCCTCGAGCGCGCCTTCTCGTAGATCCAGAGGAAGAATACGATCGCCAGCGCGAAGTAGGCTACGTTCAATCCGGCGCCCCACCAGAAATGCACCGGCGAGAATCCCTGGCCGGCCAGAACCTGGCGCATGCCTTCGAACGAATGCGCCGTCGGCAACATCCACGCGATATCCTGCAGCCACTTCGGCAGCGACGACATCGGATACATCACGCACGACACCGGCATCAGCAGTCCCGCAAAGCTCCATGCCAGCGCCTGGACTTTCGTCGTGTAGCGAAAAATCATCCCGGTGATCGCGATTCCCAGCGCGAGCGCGAACAACAACAGGTTCGCCATGTACGGGATGAACTGCGGCAGCCACGGGAAGATGTTGAACGAGTATGCCGCCCAGCCGATTGCCGCGGCCGCCAATAGTCCGACCATCACCTTCAGCACGCACACCGTGATCAGTCCGGCCATGTATTCCGCCAGCGTCAACGGTGTCGAGAACAGGTTGATCAGATTGCGGCACCACAGTTCGTCGATGAATCCGATCGCCATGTCGCGCTGAAAGCTGTAGAACGTTCCCCACAGAATTATCGCGCCGAGCAGGCAACTCACCACCGTCGGTTGCAGCCGGTTGCTGTGCGCCAGGTAAACCGTGAAGAAGCCCCACATGATGATGTCGAGCACCGGCCACCAGATCATGTCGACGACGCGATCGAAATTGCGCCGCGACTCATAGACATGCCGCACGATCACGGCGTTGATGCGATGTATCTTCATGCCGCCTTGCCCCTCACCACGCGCAGAAATACTTCCTCCAGCGCGGGTTCCTCGCGTTCCTCTTCGAGGAGCGCCTGCGTGATTTCGATTGGACTGCCCGCCGCGATCACTTTCCCGTGATGCAGAAAAATGATCCGCTTACACATCCGCTCGACCTCCTCCATATTGTGCGACGTGTACAAAATCGTCGTCCCCTTATCGCGCTGAGCCTCGAGCAGCGCGTTCTTCACCTGCCACGCCACCTCGGGATCCAGGTATGCCGTCGGCTCGTCGAGCAGCAGCAGTTGCGGATCGTTCATGAACGCCTTGCACAACCCGACGCGCGTATTCTCGCCGGACGACAACCGCGCGATTGCCTTGTCGCGCAGCTTGGTGATTCCGAACCGCTCGAGCAGCTCGCCGATTCGCTCGCGCGGTTTTTTCAGATTGTAGATGCGCGCGAACACCATCAGGTTCTCGAGCACGGTCAGCCGGAACGGAAACGCGACGTACGGCGAGGTGAAGTTCATCTGCTCGAGGATTTCGCCGCGATGCGTCGCCATCGACTTCCCGAAAATGCTGATGCGCCCCGAGGTCGGCGTGATCAGTCCGAGGATCATATGGATCGTCGTGGTCTTGCCGGCCCCGTTCGGACCCAGCATCCCGATGATCTCGCCGCGCTCGATGCCGAAGCTCACGTTGTCGACGGCGCGAAACTCACCGAAGGTCTTGCTCAAATTTTCCACTTCTACTACCAGCATCGAATTACCTGCCTTTAACGCGCGTGCGTTGTCATCCGGAAAACCCAAAAAGCAAAACGGCCACGGAGTGCTTGCACCCGTGGCCGTCTGACACGTTTCGATTATGCTATTGAGTCAATGATGACCGAACGTCGCAGACACACCACCACGGGAGTTCTCCCGGGCCCTTTCGATGTTCGGATTCATTCTGGCGTGCCTTCCTCTGACGTTCGAACTATAACTTTGTAGCAGCTTGCCCGCGTTCTGGCTATAGGCGCAAAAGGAGCATCGGATGTTGGAACCAAAATATGGCGACGTATCGGTCACGCTCGACGCTAATGTGGCTCAGCTGGAGATTCACCGCCCGCCGCACAATTTCTTCGACTTCCAGCTCATTCAAAATCTCGCCGACGCTTTCGAGGCGTTAGACAAAGAGCCCGAATGCCGCGCGCTGATGCTCTGTTCGGAGGGCAAATCGTTTTGCGCCGGCGCGAACTTCGCCAATCGCGACGCCCAGAGCGGCGAGGCTCCGGCGCGCCCAGGCGAAAATCCCCTGTACGTCGAGGCGGTCCGGTTGTTTCGATGCCGCAAGCCGGTCGTCGCAGCGATTCAAGGCGCCGCGATTGGCGGAGGCTTCGGACTCGCGCTGGTAGCAGACTTCCGGGTCGCGACCGCGGACGCTCGCTTCGCCGCGAATTTCGTCAAGCTGGGCATACATCCCGGCTTCGGCCTCACCTACACTCTCCCGCGTCTGATCGGCGCGCAAAAAGCCAGCCTGATGTTCTACACCGGACGCCGTGTCACCGGCGAAGAGGCGCTAGCCTGGGGACTGTGCGATTTGCTCGAGCAGCCGGACAAGCTCCGCGACTCTGCGACTGCCCTCGCGACTGAAATCGCCGAAGGCGCACCGCTCGCGCTGCTATCGACCCGAGCCACGATGCGCCAGGGCCTCGCCGACGCCGTCAAGGCGCAGACCGATCACGAGTTCAAGGAGCAGTCGCGGCTGTTCCGCACCGAAGACCACCGCGAAGGCGTGAAAGCGGTAAGCGAACGCCGCCCCGGCAAATTCCTCGGCAAGTGAATGTAGTATTAATCTGTTCCGCCTCGCCCGAGGGAAATCCCAAATTCCGGTCCCCCTTCCCGCTCGGGAAGGGGTTAGGGGTTAGGTTCCTACGCCGCCTCGGCCTTCACGCCGTTGAGCTTCTTCACCTCGGGCATCACCTCGGCAGCGAACAGCCGCAGGCTCTTCTCCGCGTCCTCGATCGGCATCCCCGCATAGCTGAACACGCCGGTGAAAGTATCCGCGCCGACCTTCTGCCGGATTTCGTTGATCCGGTCGAAGCACATCTCGGGCGTGCCCCAGATTTGCAGGCTCAGGAAGTATTCGACCGACGCGTCGGCGTTGCCCTTCAGGTTCTTCGCCATCATCTCGTAGTATTCGTAGCCCTTGGCCTTGCCGAAATGTTCGCTCGCCATCTCGTAGTGCCGCAGCGCGGTGTTCCAGTAGCCGCCGATATATTTGACCGCCATCTCCCGCGCGCGATCGGCGCTCTTGTCGCAGAATGTCCAGCCCGCCGCGATCGTCGGCAGCGGCTCCCCGCCGTTCACCTGCTTGTAGATGGTGCGATACTCGGCGAGTTCCTGCGCGACGGCCTCCCACGGCTTTTGCGGGATGATCAGGATACCGATGCCTAGCTTCGCCATGATGCGCGCCGACTCAGGCGAGACCGCGGCCGCGTAGGTTCGTCCCTTGAACGACTTGAACGGCTTCGGCCGGATGTCGCGGCGCGGCTGCTTGATATACTTGCCGTCGTATTCGCAGTAGCCCTTCTCGAGTCCTTCGAGCAGCATCTCCGCCGATTCGATAAAGCGTTCTCGCGATTCGCCGAGCGGAACGCGGAACCCTTCGAACTCGATCCGCGCCAGCCCGCGTCCCAGGCCCAGAATCATGCGCCCGTTCGACATGTGATCGACGACCGACACCTGCTCCGCGACTCGCATCGGGTCATGCCACGGCATCACGACCACCATCGAGCCAAGCTGAACTGTCTTCGTGCGGCCCGCGTAGTAGGTCAGGAACTGCAGCACGTCAGGGCACATCGTGTAGTCGTCAAAATGATGCTCGACGCTCCAGATCGAATCGAAGCCGAGCGGCTCGTAGAGATCGCCGATCCGCAAATCTTCGATATAAACGTCGCGGTCAGAGCGAGCATTGAGCGGATTCTGAAAGATAACAGCGCCACCAACTTTCATCAGAGATCCTCCGTGATTCCATTTCCATACCAATCGTTTAGTAAGATTGCAAAGCTCCTCCTCCCCTCACCAATTGGGAGAGGTCGCGCCGCTACGGCGCGGGTGAGGGACCTTATTCAGCGCGCGATTCCGTTCGCGCGCGATTTGGGATTCTGCTTCTGCGTCGAGTCGTAACTCCGCCTCTTGTCCCGCAGAGAGTGGAGCTCGTCGGACCCTGAACTTTTTAGCCTCATGAGGCGACCCGACCGATGTGCTATCACTAGGTTGATGGAGAAACGTCTGAATGCTGCCCGATTTCGGACCGCTCTCAAGCCGAGTCGCTCACCCTTTCAAAAAACAAAATTCGACGGAACGAAACTACCGATAGTGGTCACGCTATCTCGGACCCACAAGATATAGTATGGACCGCAATTTTTTCGGCAAAAAAGGTACTCGAAAATGATCCACGGAAGCTGTCTTTGCGGCGCCATTCGCTTCGAATTCACCAAACCCGCCGGCCCCTTCGAGCTGTGCCATTGCCGGCGATGCCGTAAAGTCACCGGCTCCGCATTCTTCTCCGGACTCTACGTCCGCATCGAAGATTTCCAGCTGGTCGAGGGCAGAGAGCTGATGACCACTTACGAGGCGCCGATCCTGCGCGAACCGCCCGCTTATCGCGCATCGTTCTGCAGCCGATGCGGCTCGCCCGTGCCGAATCCTGATCCGGCCCCGCCGCGGACTCGCGGGCGGTCGGGATTGCTCGAGATTCCCGCGGGGCTTCTCGACGACGACCCTGGCATGAAGCCCGACAAGCACATTTTCGTCGAGGTAGAGTCGCCGTGGTTCGAAATAACCGACGACCTGCCGCAATACGATCTGCCGGGCTTGATCGCTCTGCGCTCTAAAACGAAGATGCCACAATGATGCGACGAGATATCTTCACCGCCGAGCACGAGATGTTCCGCGCGCAGGTGCGCCGCTTCGTCGATAGCGAGATCGAGCCGAAGGTCCCCGAATGGAATCGCGCAGGGATGAGCGATCGCGCGAGCTGGCGCAAGATGGGCGAGGCTGGCTTCCTTGGCGCCAACGCGCCGGCTGAATACGGCGGCGGCGGTGTGGATTTCATCTACGACGCGATCGTGATGGAGGAACTGTCGCGGGTGCGCGCGCACGGCCTCATGATGTCGCTGCATTCGGACATCTGCATGCCCTACATCACGAGCTTCGGCAACGAGGAGCAGAAGCGCCGCTACATTCCCGGCGCGATCAGCGGCGAGATAATCCTCGCGATCGCGATGACCGAGCCGGGCACCGGCTCCGATCTCGCCGCCGTGCAGACCACGGCGCGCCGCGACGGCGATCACTACGTCATCAACGGCTCGAAGACTTTTATTTCCAACGGGCAGATCGCAGACCTGGTTATCGTCGTCTGTAAGACCGACCCCAAGGCCAATCCTCCGCACAAGGGAGTCAGCCTGATGCTGGTCGACGCGACCGCGCCCGGCTTCGTCCGCGGCCGCAAGCTCGACAAACTAGGACTGCGCGGCCAGGACACCAGCGAATTGTTTTTCGAGGATTGCCGCGTCCCAGCCGGGAACCTGCTCGGCAAAGAAGGGACGGGATTCAAAATGCTGATGGAGAAGCTCCAGCAGGAGCGGCTATGCATAGGTGTCGCCTCGATAGCGAGTTGCCGGCGCACGCTTGAGGACACGATCGCTTACTGCAAGAATCGGCGCGCATTCGGGCAGCCGATTGCGGAATTTCAGAACACCCAGTTCAAGCTCGCCGAAATGATGACCGAAGTGGAAGTAGGACAAGCCTTCGTCGACAAGCTGCTGGTCGCTCATGTGCGCGGCGACGAGATAGTAGCCGAAGTAAGCATGGCAAAATGGTGGACCACAGACTTACAGAAGCGGCTGAGCAGCCAATGCCTGCAGCTACACGGCGGCTATGGCTTCATGATGGAGTATCCGGTATCGACTGACTACGCAGACGCGGCGGTGCAATCAATCTACGCGGGCACCAACGAGATTATGAAGGTGATAATCGCCCGCCGTTTGGGCCTCGAAACCCGCAAGCAGTGAAACTATCGTGTTGACGAAACTAGGTTCGGTGATAACTGTAATTGCGGTGCTTGGCCTCGCGCCGCCATTCGCGCGGACGGCACGCGCACAGTCGCAAGCTCCTAAACCTTCGGCGGCGGCCGAAAATGAGATCCGCAGCGCGACGGTGCTTTTCTACGCGGCGTTCAACAGCGCGCTGAACGGCGACCTCGACCCGTTAAGCGCCGTATGGTCTCATCGCGCGGACGTTTCAAACCTGACTGTGGATGGCGGCCGCGCAACGGGATGGAACGAAGTTCACACAGATTTTCAGAACCTGGTCCGGCAGTATCCTGGTGGCCAGATCGCGCCACAGGACATGCTGATCGTCGCGGACGGTGACATGGGTTTTTCGGTCTGCACTGAGACCGGCCAATTACGTTCCGCCGATGGACCGATGATCAAGTTTAATCAGCGCGCGACCAACATCTTCCGGCGCGAAGACGGCAAATGGAAGCTGGTCCACCATCATGCGGACACCAGTTCCACCGGCTCGCAAGCAGTTCGCCGATAACGGCTATCGATTAGCTGTTTAACCGGCTCGCGACAGCTCTAGAGATTGATTTGCTGGGTCTTGTGACGCTTCACGTACCAGCATGGACTGTAACCTAGGTGCGGGAATATCGAGTTTACGCAGGTTTGCGTTTCCGGCTCGCCTGCTTCGTACTCGGTCTTGCCGTCCTTTTGAAGTACTGCGTACAACTTGGTGACTTGCACGGTACCTAAAGGCTCGCCGCGTAACCTCACAACAATATAGTCGCCGAAATACAAGATGATTACTAACACGACTAGAACAGTGGCTATTCGACTGAGTGATGGAGATAGGTTCTGCATCGTAGTTGCGGAATGAAAGGCGGCCGGCATCTTTACAATGCCGGCCGTATGATCAGTCTTAAGAAGGGACGCGGCCGGCTAGCCGACCTGGCTGCCGACTACCGACACGAAGCTGACGCATCGGCCGGGTGCGCCGCCCAGGTTGTGCGTCAGTCCTACTTTCGGATTCTTGAGCTGGCGCGGCCCCGCCTCGCCGCGCATCTGCAGCCACATCTCGTACATCATGCGCAGGCCCGACGCGCCGATCGGATGCCCGAACGACTTGAGGCCGCCGTCCGGATTGACCGGCAGCTTGCCCTCGAGGTCGAAGAACCCGTCCATCACGTCCTGCCATGCGGTCCCGCGCGGACTGAAGCCGAGATCCTCGTAGAGCACGAGCTCGGTCGGCGTGAAGCAATCGTGAACCTCGGCCATGCTGATCTGCTCGCGAGGATTCGTGATGCCCGCCTGCGCGTACGCGTCTTTGGCAGTGGCGACGACTTCGCGGAAGGTCGTGAAGTCGTAGTCTTGCGACAGCGGCCCTTCCGCCGGCCCGGCGATGAACGAGAGCGCCTTGATGTAGATGGGATTCTTGCAGTACTTGTGCGCATCCTCGGCGCGGACGACGATAGCCGCCGCCGAGCCGTCCGACACGCCAGAGCAATCCATGATTCCGAGCGGGTCCGCAATCTTGGGCGAGTTCTTGATAGTCTCGAGCGACACTTCCTTCTGGAATTGCGCCTTGGGATTCTTCGCGCCGTTCTTGTGATTCTTCCAGGCGATCCGCGTGAGCACGTCCTTGCCCTTGTCGGGATCGAGGCCGTACTTCTTGAAGTAGGCGGGCGCCAGCAGCGAGAACGACGCGGGCGCCGTCATGCTGCCCTCGGTGCCGTCGTTAGGCGGCGCGTTCATGACCAGGCCCGAGTAGCCCGAGTCCTTGAGCTTCTCGACTCCTATTGCCATCGCGACGTCGAACGCGCCCGACGCGACCGCATAGCAGGCCTGCCGCAGCGCCTCGGATCCCGTCGCGCACATATTCTCGACGCGGGTGACGGGCTTGTACTGAATCTTGAGCGGCTCGCTGAGCGTCAGGCCCGAGATTCCCGAGCCCATCGTGCCGAGCCAGTACGCGTCGACGTCGTTGGGCTCGACGCCTGCCGACTCATAGGCCTGGTAGGCCGCATCGACGAGCAAGTCTTCCGGCCCCTTGTCCCAATGCTCGCCGAACTTGGTGCATCCCATGCCGATGATCGCGACGCGGTCCTTGATTCCTCTGCTTGCCATCGAAGTTTCTCCTCGGCGCTAACGCCTCGGGCGTGCTTTCCAGAAATAGTTGTTAACGCCGTCAGCGGTAAAGAGGCGGCGAAACGTCATTTCGACCTCGTCACCAATCGCGACCTTGTCGGGCTCGCAGTCGGTCATCTCGCACAGGAAGCGGCCGCCACCAACGAAGTCTGCCACGACGTTAACAGTCGGCGGATTGAGAGAATAGGCGAGGCGATCGATCGCGTAGGTGGCGATTTTCGCGGTGCGGTCGGCGAATCCATACGGCTCCATCTTGCCGCGCTGATGGCATTTGACGCAGACCAGCTGCGGCGGAAGCTGCGGCGTCCCGCAGTTGGTGCATCGCGAGCCGACGAAGCCGAACTTCCACTTTTCGGAGCGCATCATCGGCGGTCCCGCGGGCCGGTCGGGATCGGGACGGCGCGGCGGCTCGGTCGGCAGAATCTCGCGCCACTTGAGGTAGTTGGCATACGACACGTCGCCTTTCGACTCGATCATCCGGCCGACCGAATGCACCGGCTTGAAGCCGGCGTTGGCGGGCGTGACGCGGAACAAAATCGCGTCGGCGCCGTCGGCCACCGTCGCGACGAGAATCTTGTCGCCCGGCTTTGCGGCCGGCAGTGCCGCCGTGAGCATGAGGCCCGCGTGTGCGGCGCCGGTCTGTCCGATGGTCAACGCAAACGAGTCGGAGATTTTGGCGGGATCGATCTTGAGCGCGCGCGCGATCTCGTCGGCTGCGCGGGCGTTGGGCGCGTCGAGGATTACCTTCGACAGATCGCCCGGCGCGACTTTCGCCTTCTCGAGCAGGTTCTTGATCACCGTGCCGAGCAACGGGGAATGCGCCTGGGTCAGCGTGAAGCGCTCTTCCCACGAATGCGCAAACCGCTCGCCATTCGCGCGCCAGGTGTCGAGGAACTCGCGCGTCAGCGAGGCGCTCGCCTCGATTTCGGCGATCACGCCCTCCGCACCGAGGACGAAGGCGACCGCGCCGTCGCCGGTGGTCTGCTCGGCCTTACCCTCGGGCGCTGCCAGCCGGCAGTCGCCAATCGCGACGAGCGCACGCTTGGCGCCGCCGCCGATCGCATCGGCGCCTTGCAGCAGGGCCGACATCCCAGCGCGGACCGAGCCGGTCATATCCGACGCGCGAATTTCCGCCGGCAGCATCGCGGCCGCGCCGATCACCGCGGCGCTGAGTTTCTCCGCGTACGGCGGCGTCGTGGTCGCGAAGATGAGCGCGTTCACGTCGCCGGCCGGCGCGGCTTTCAGCGCGTCACGAGCCGCCTCGACCGCCATCGAGACCGCGTCCTCGTCGAAGCTCGCAATCGCGCGCTCGCCCTTGCCGGCCGGCGTGCCCAGGACGGCAGCGATAGCGGAGCGCTTCAGGCGTCGGTAAGGAACGTATGAACCGTAGGAAACAATTCCAGCCATGACCGGCATTAAAGGCCGAGTGTAGCGATGCGGTCAATCGGAATCACAATTCACTCGTTCGGGCGAGAATCCTGAACCTGATCGCGATGGTCTTGATCGCGAAATCCCTGGATCGTCACGACCGCCGTCGTGCCGGTCCTGAATGGGAACTTCGGGTCGCGGTCCTCGAGCACGATGCGCACCGGGAAGCGCTGCGAGAGCCGCACCCAGTTGAGCGTCGGTTCAACCTGCGGCAAGCCCTCGACGCTCGCACCGTTTTCCTGATACAGCGCCCATCCTACGCCTTGCACGCGGCCGCGAAAGCGCTTGTTGGGATAGGCCAGGATGAAAACCTCGGCGGTCATGCCTGGCTGGATATGCGAGAGAAACGTCTCGCGGAAATTCGCAATCACGTACCATTTGCGATCGTCAATCAGGCTGACGACCTGCCGGCCTTCGTTCGCGTACTGGCCCTCCGCGATATTGAGATTGGTGACCCAGCCGTTGTACGGCGCGCGCACATAGCAGTAACCGACGTTGAGTTTCGCGTCGTAGACCGCAGCCTCCGCGGCTTTGCGCAATGCGTTGATGTCACCGTACTGGCCGAGCTGGTTTTGCGCCTTGCCAACGTCGGAGTGCGCGGCCTGGACGGCGGCCTCCGCAGCGCTGACGCGCGAGCGCGCGTTGAAAACGTCGTTGGCGGTGACGAAATGCTTGGCGAGCAGCGGTTCGATGCGATCGAGATACTGCTTGTCATACGCGGCGTCGGCTTCGAGCCGTACTTGATCGGATTTCGCCGTCCGGATCGCGTCTTCCAGCGCCCTGATATTCAGCTCGGTCAATTGAAGCTTGGCGGTCGCGGAGTCCAGCGTTGATTGATAGGGCCGCGGATCGACAACGAACAGCAAGTCGCCCTGCTTGACGTACTGATTGTCGACGATCGGCAGTTCCGTAATCGGTCCGCTGACATGCGGCGCGATTCCGACCCAGTTGGCGCGAACGTAAGCGTCGTCGGTGCGCGGATAGATATAGTAGAGGCGCGCGACGTAGAGGCCGACGACGATAGTGGCGATCACGATCGCGGCGCTGAGAAGGTACCCGGCGAATCGCAGCGTCAGCGATGCTTTGCTCTCGGTCCCAGTCGGCATTGCGGTGTTCATTAGATTCGATTGAAGAACATGAGCCACACGATGCATCCCATGAGGATCGCGAGGCTGAGATATACGATCGGCAACGGCCACAAGTAG
Source organism: Binatus sp. (SeqCode) (assembly GCA_049590495.1). Lineage (GTDB taxonomy): Bacteria > Desulfobacterota > Binatia > Binatales > Binataceae > Binatus. The sequence goes on along the minus strand of JBAWCX010000246.1, from coordinate 2,467 downwards.
TTCTCGACGCGCGTCACGACAAAGACGGGGCGAATCGCGACGGTTAAAATTGCGCCGCAGATTGCGCAGAACAGCCAGGCGGGGAAATTCGCGCCGGCGATATTGACGACAGGATCGCATCCGGCGACCAGGAGCGCCGCAGCCATCGTTAGCGTGAATTTGTTTCGTGCCGGATGGGATGATCGCATGCGAGAAAGATTGTACAAGGCGGATTGTGTAAACGCACGTCGCGATATTCAATGTCGCGAAGCGCAGCAAAATGCCATGTGGGGATCGTCTTATGAAGATTGATTTTGAAATGCGTCGCACGGGGTGGAAGCTCGTCATCGCAGCACTCGGTCTCGCGGTATGCGCGGGCGGTTGCACCTATTTTGCCGAGCAGCCCGAGGTGTATCCCAACAAATTCTCGTCGGAAGAATCGGATCGTGCGTGGATACCCAAGTCGAGCGAGTACGCGATACCGATGCAGGCGCGGCCGCCAAGCACGCTGCCCGAGCCGCGCGTCTCCGGCGCCGGCAACAAGTACGACCTGTCCTCGCTGATAGACATCGCGCTCAGCAACAATCCCGACACCCGGCAGACGTGGGATCAAGCGCGCGCCGCTGCCGATGCCTACGGAGTATCGCGCGCGCCGTACTACCCGCTGGTTGGAACGCAGATTTCGGGCGGATACGAGCGCGAAATATTTCAGTTGCCCGGGCAAAACGCGGTGCTCAAGCAATGGCAGATAACTCCGGTGCTCGAGTTCACGTACACGCTGCTCGACTTCGGCCGCCGCGACGCCGGCGCAGCCGCCGCGCGTGCGCAACTTGCAGCCGCGAACTTTTCCTTCAACCGCAAGCTGCAGGACGTGGTCTTCGCGACGCAGCGCTCGTTCTATGCGATCGGCGCGGCCAAGGCCGCGGTGCGGGCCGCGGAAGAAAACGTCGAGCTCGCGAAAACCGACGACGAGGCCGTCAGCCGCCGCGTCGACCTCGGACTAGCCACCGAGCCCGAGCTGCTGCTCTCGCGCGAGACAGTTGCGCAATCGCAGTACGATCTCGCCAGCGCGCGTCTGCTGGTGCGCGAAGCGCAGGCGAGCATGGCCGTCGCGCTGGGAGTCGCCGCCAACACTCCGCTCGACGTGCCGAGCCTCGAAAGCCTGCCGATTCCAGCCGGACTGGGCAGCGAGGTGGATCAACTGATCGAAACCGCCGTGCGCAGTCGTTCTGACCTCGCGGCCCAGGTCGCGACACTCGACGCCCGCCGTGCCGCTGTCGACCAAGCAAAGGCGCAGTTCTACCCGACCGTGGGAATCATGGGCAGCTACGGCACCCAGAACTGGGACTTCAAATACGACGGTACGCGGAACGTCGACGCCAACCAGCCGCAATACACCGCGCTGCTGACGGTCAACTGGGACATCTTCACCGGCTTCAAACGCCTCAACGACGTCCGCCAGGCCGAGGCCGGCCGCGACGCCGCCGGCGCGCAACTCAAGTCGCTCGAAGTCGATGCGATAAGCTCAGTGTGGCGCGCCTACTACGAATTCCAGACCGCGCTCAGCCGCTACGAGTACGCCAAGGCGCTGCTGGCCGCGTCGCAGGAGTCCTATGACGCCAACCTCGACACGTACAGGCAAGGACTCAGCACGATCGTCGAGTTGCTCACCGCCGATCGCGATCTCGCGAACGCGCGCTACACGATCGTTCAGAGCCGCGCCGATCTGCTGACGTCATCGGCGGCCGTCGCGTACGCCGTGGGAGCCATCGCGATGCCACGGCGGCCGTAACGCGTTCGTAACAAAGAGCGCGATCCGGCGACGTGAATCGGCTGCATGCAGTCGCGCGGCTGCTTCGCCCGAGGAGCGCCGGAGTCTATGCAAATACCGGAGTTTTCGCGCATCGCGGGAAACGTTTTGCGAATCGCAAATGATAAGGACTGCGGTCGCTGAAAATAGTTGAATGAAATACAGGCTTCGGTCATTGGCATCGGCCTTGCTCTACCCCTCACATCGAATCTTTAACGGGAGGCAAGGAAAATGGCTGCTACCACAATTAATCAGAGACTCGCAGGCTTTCAGCAGGTGAATGAGCAGACCGAGACTGCCGCCGCCGATCGTATCGCGCAGAACAGCTTGCTCAGCGAATTGCCCGGTGTGGCGTTCGCGGTCCTCACCCTGGCGTACATCGTTCTGTCGTTCGTGAGCCTGTAATCGACGCATCGCATACCACGCACGGGAAGGACCGGAATCGAAGCGAATCGACTTCGATCGGCTTCCCGGAGCGTTCCTGAGAAAAACTCCTGACAGATGCGCGCGTCGCGGCAGCAACGCATGAGCGATTCGCAAGTGCGGCTCGGCGAGCCAAAGGACAATCGACCTGAAATAGCGCGCTGTGAGATCGATCGCAAAAGTTCGCGTGCGAAAGTGAGTTATTAGTATGGCTATGGAAGTATTATCGTTGTTGGCGGGACTGGCTATAGCGGT